>JAOADS010000136.1 GCA_026417195.1 Ignavibacteria bacterium
AGATGTGTATAAGAGACAGGTATATTCTATCTTGGTGAGCATCTTCAGGTTTCAAGCTCAATAGCCTGAAAGTCAGAGAACTTTTTAAACTCATTGAAACGGTCCTGAATTTCAAGATGTGTTAATTCACGTATCCCATCAATTGAAAATTTCTCAACACAAAACGACGCAATTGTACTTCCGTAAATTACAGCCCTTTTCATGTTTTCATATGATGTATCATCAGTCTTTGATATGTAGCCGATAAAACCGCCGGCAAAACTATCTCCGGCACCGGTAGGATCGTAAATTGTTTCAAGCGGATAGGCCGGAGCAAAAAATATTTCAGATTCGTAGAAAAGCAACGCACCATGTTCTCCCTTTTTAATAACAACAACCTGAGGTCCGAAACTCTGAATTTTCCTCGCTGCTTTCAAAAGGTTATATTCCTTTGATAATTCCCTGGCTTCAGAGTCGTTTATTATCAAAACATTAATATACTGAAGAACATCCATAAGTGCATCGTATTTGCCCTCTATCCAGAAATTCATTGTATCAGCAACCACAAGGTCAGGACCTTTCATCTGCAGATAAACCTTCTTCTGTAGTTCGGGATTAATGTTACCAAGACAAAGGTATCTGCTTTTAGCAAAGTTTTCGGGGACAATCGGATCAAATTCTGCAAAAACATTTAATTCAGTAACTATACTGTCTCTTGTATTAAGGTCATAATGATATCTTCCGTGCCAGTGGAATGTTTTCCCTTCCTTTTTTACCTGTAAACCCTCAAGGTCTATCTCCCTGCTTTCCAGAAACTCAATTTCTTCAGGTGGGAAGTCGCCTCCCACGACACCGACCAGCCTGACAGGCTTGGTGAAATATGACGCCGAAACTGAAATAAAAGTTGCAGATCCCCCGAGAGTTCTCTCAGCTTTACCAAACGGAGTCTCAATCGTATCAAGGGCTAAAGAGCCAACTACAAGTAAAGACATCTTATAATGCTAGATTTGAAATTAACTTCGCAAAATTAATGATAGCTAATTTCAAATAAAATGATTTTAATTTCTTATAAGACAGAAAACCCAAAAATTAAATTCAAAAAGGTATTGAATATTGATATCATTATGACTAAAATTATATTATTAAAAACAAAACTATGAAAATTACTATCCTCATTCTTTTTCTGATCGCAAATTCTATAGTTTCCCAAGATAAGAACTCACCAAAAATTTTAAAAGAACCTCTGAATAACTGGTCTTTAAATCTTACATTTTCAGATAACGGTTTCGGCTTTGGTGCTACGAAATATACACAGTTAAGCAAAGATCTTTCTGGATTTGCCAGCTTCTTTTTGTCATCAGCCAAAGATGACAGGGAATTCGAACAGTCTGATATATTTGGTAATTCGGTAACACCTTTCAAGCAAAACAGAATCTTCATGATGCCTGTTTTGAACTTAGGACTGCAATACAGACTTTTCAGGGAAGACGTAACAGATGAAATGAGGCCTTTTGTTAACTTCGGATTATCACCGACAGCTTTGGTTTATACTCCATATAAAGAATCTTTCTTCTCAAGTTTCAGATTTGCTAAAGCAAAATACACTCTTGGAGGTTTTGCAGGCATTGGACTGGATTATCTTTCAGACGATAACTCAGCATTGAGTTTCAACATAAGATATTATTACATAGGTTTGTTCGGAGAAGGTATCAGGAGTTTATCTACCAATGAAAAGAAGCAGTTCGGCGGAATCTATTTTGTTTTCAGTTACATTTTCCTGAAATAGCTAATCAGAAATTATTTTTTCAAACTCCTTTTCGCTAAGTATCTTGATTCCCAAAGCCTCAGCTTTCTGAAGCTTGCTGCCCGGTTCGTTGCCTGCAATAACATAACTGGTTTTCCTGCTGACTGAAGAAGAAACCTTTCCGCCAAGTTTTTCTATAATTTCGCTTGCCTGCTCTCTTGTATATTTCTCTAGAGTACCGGTTAGAACAAATGTAAGTCCGGATAATTTCTGTGAATGAGGTCTGTTGAAATCAGATTCCATAATGAGTCCGTATTTTTTCAGCTTACCGATAAGTTTAAGATTATCTTCATTCCTGAAAAAATTGCAGACACTTTCAGCGATAACAGGACCAATTTCATGAACAGATTCAATTTCTTCTTTACGGGCTTTGATAAGCTTATCAATTGAACCAAATTCCCTAGCAAGCAACCTTGCATTTTTTTCTCCGACGTGTCTGATCCCAATAGCAAATAATACTTTTTCAAAAGGCTTTTTTTTGGAAGCCTCAACTGATTTAATTAAGTTATCAATGCTTTTCTCACCGAATCCTTCAAGACTAATTAGTTCATCTCTGAAATCCTTAAGTTTATAAACATCACTAATATCCTTTAAATAACCAAGTTTAATAAATCTCTCTATAATCTGATATCCCAGCCCTTCTATGTCCATAGCTCTTCTGGAACAGAAATGTGATATTCTACCCTCAACCTGGGCAGGGCAGGAGTAATTAAGGCAATAATAATTCGCTTCATCTTTCGGTCTTATCAGATGTGAACCACATTCAGGACATTTATCCGGCATCTGAAATTTTGGTAACTTATCAAAGTTCTCATCTTTGATTACTTCAATGACTTTAGGAATTACATCTCCCCCTTTTTCTATTTTAACTCTTGCACCAACCCTAATGTCCTTACGTTTAATCTCATCCTCATTATGAAGAGTAGCCCTGGATATGGTTGAGCCTGCAAGAAATACCGGCTCAAGTTCTGCAACCGGAGTTATAGTTCCCACTCTTCCTACCTGTAATGTAATTTTATGTAGTTTTGTTACTGCCTGCTTTGCTTTGAACTTATATGCTATAGCCCATCTGGGATTCTTTGCAGTGTAACCAATCTTCTCCTGCTGTACAATAGAATCCACTTTTATCACTACACCATCTATTTCATATGGCAGGCTGTCTCTGATCTTTTCAACTTCATTGCAGAACTCAATAGCTTCATCTATTGATTTAACCTTCCTCATCATTTCATTAACTGGAAACTTAAGCTCCTTCAGTTTAGCCATACTTTGATAATGAGAGGTGAGTCTCATCCGGTTATTCATATCCAGGTATCTTAACCAGTAACAGAACATGTTTAGTTTTCTCAAAGCGACCATTCTGGAATCTTTCAGTTTAAGTGTACCTGCAGCTGTATTACGGGGATTGGCATATTTCTTTTCACCTGCCAGTTCCTGCTCATCGTTTATCCTGTAAAAATCCTCAAGTTTAAGATAAACCTCACCTCTTACTTCAATATTCAGATCTTCATCCAGTCTCAGGGGAACAGAGCGTATAGTTTTTAAATTCTGAGTAACATCATCTCCTGTAACTC
>JAOADS010000137.1 GCA_026417195.1 Ignavibacteria bacterium
TATTAAACACAACTCTTAAATTCATGAAATTCGCGTTCAGATTTCTTTATTTAATTGGTTTCCTTCTGCTTATAACTTCTTTACTCGGAGGAAGTCTAACAGACTTTGTTTTCAGGAAGCTTTCAGAAGCTACGCTTGAACGTGCAGGATTAAGTAAAGTCTCTGTTGACTCACTTGATAATAATATTGATGAAATATTCTACTCAATAAATAAAATCAAATTCAGGATAGATAAAATCAGGGAACTATTCGGCGGAGAAGCAACTCAAACAGATATATATAAAAAACAGAAGAATCAGCTGATCTTTAAAAAAGTCTATAATCCCGTTATGGAAATTACAGGTAATCTGTACCGCTTTGCACTTTTTATTTTATCAGTGTGTTTGTTGCTTGCCGCGTCGGTAATTCAGTTAATTCACAGAAGCAGTGACTTACGAAAAAGAGTAGAAAAATTGGAAAGGATAATACAAAGCAGTTCAATTCCCTCCACGGCTTTTCCAGACAGGTAACAGACTTTCAGTATTTTCGCCGGGAGTTGTAAGTGTAGTCTTGAAATTAAATTCTTTCTGAGATGCATCCCAGAAAATCACCGGCATATCCGCTTCCCCGTATGTACCGTTTGAAGAGAAATAACTCTCATTGCCAATCATACCTGTGAATCCTACAAAATAAGCCCACACAAGCCCCTTATAGTTAAAAAATTTAAGATCCCTGATATCTTCAAAGGTAAAAGTAATCTCCCCGCAAAGCTGATTGTCTTGCTCATACAATCTCTTCTTTACATTCCGTACTCCGGTCATTTCATCTTCAGGTTTCGTTCCTTTAAGATAGGATTCAACAAGCTCGTTATACGCATCTTCTATGGTAGAGGCTGAATCTTTAGTTCTCATTATATTTATGAACTTTATAGTAGCTTCACCTGAATTGCCCTTGGTCAATCTGAATGAATATTCCTTTGTTTCGACAGCAAGGCAGCCGGTGAAATTAAGTAAATAGAGTAAACTTAAAATTAAAAACGGTATGTATATTCTCTTCATAACAAGATAGGTTTAAAGTTCCACTATATTTTCGCCTCCATCGGCATATATCATATTACCGTTCATCCAGTTCCCCTTTTGTTTAGTGATAGATACAATTATTTCCGCCACATCTTCCGGAGTGGTAAGCCTGTGAAAAGGATTCCGCCTCAGAGCATCTTCAACAATAGCATCTGAATTGGGTATCTTTCTCATAGCCGGTGTATCAGTAACACCAGCCTGAACAGGAGAAACAGATATACCGAATCTGGCAAGTTCCATAGCAAGTTGACGGCAATGGGATTCAAGCACTGCCTTTGCTGCTGATACAGCACCGTAACCATAAATAACCCTGTGTCCGCCGGACGAAGTCATGCCGAAAATTTTTCCACCGGGGTCCATAAGATTTCTTCTTACTACATCTCTTGACCAGTAAACTATACTGTTTCCCATAACATCAATTGTCATTTCTAACTGTTTCTGAGTTAGATCGTCTTCTGGTTTCTCCCCAATGTAAGGTTTAAGTGTTCCAAACGCAATGGAATGAAGAAGACATCGCAACGTATCTTCCCCCTTGACAAATATTTTTTCTATCTCATCGAGAACATACTTCCTCTTGGTTTCATCAGCCGCATTGACATTAAAATAATGAACAGGTATGTTCTTAGACTTCAAATCCTGGATGAGCTTATTAACTCCTTCCATAGCAGCAGCTCTGTCAAAGTGAACCCCTATGATACCATATCCTTCATCAGCAAATGCACGTGCTGTTGCTGCACCGAAACCGCTTGAAGCACCTAATATTAATGCCCAGTATCGCATAAATTTATTTTTCTCCTTATTGCGAAAATAAAATTTTAACTGAAGTTATTCAATGCAAAGCAAAAAAGCCTCTCCGTTTTTCAGAGAGGCTAAGTATAATAAATCAAGTCAAGCAAAATTAAAAAGGCATGGAAATTCTAGCTGCAATGATCATAATTTACTCTCCCGCCCTTCCAAGGAGAAAAATTTATCAAGACAGCAGAACTCCATACCTATTCGAAAAGTCTGAATCTTATTTAAAAGAACCTCTAAAAAGTCAATGTAAAAATAGCATAAGGTTAAAATACAGTCAAAGATTTTTAAATAGATTTGTTAATACATATTTTCCATTTTCGTATATGGGAAAATACTAAAAACTCAAAGTTTTCTGAATTTAGGAAAGTTAAATAAGGGACAGAAATTTTGATTTGTTAAAAATCACAGAATGAAAGAAATCAAGCTGCAGGAAATCCTAAAATCTTTAAGCCAATCTGACTTCAGAAAACTTGGCGAATTTCTACACTCTCCCTTTCATAACAAAAGCAGAAAAATAATTGAACTTTATAACTACTTAAAAAATTTTTATCCAGAGTTAGATTCAAGGTACTTCAAGGCTGAGGTCATAAGCCAGAATATTTTCAATAACAAGAAAAAGACACAGAATGCCCGTACTCTTATGAGCAGCTTCACAGCTCTCACTGAAAAATTTCTTATATATAATCAGCTTGAAAAGAATCTATTGCTTCAAAAAAATCTGCTCATAGAGGCTCTTTACAGAAAAGACGTAAACAAGCCTCTAAATCAGGAAATCAATGAAGTCAGCAGATTACTGAGAAAGGAATTTAACAAAGACATAGATTTCTATTATCATGAATTCATTTTCAAGGCGCTGGTAAATAACATAAAGGGCACTGATCTGGACCTTAATATGGACAAAGACTATCTGAACCTTTCAGAAATATCCGATAAACTTTTCATACTCAGCAAGCTGAAAATTGCAAATACCATCTTAAGCAGAAAAATCATCCCAGACACTAAATATGAAGAAATATGGTCTATAAAGGATATAATAGATTTTTCCGAAAAAAACATTTCTGAAATCATGAGAAATCATCCAATGATTTTCTCTGAATTTAATATACTTATGATGATGACTAAACCTGAAAAGCAGGAATATTTCCTTTCTCTGAGAGACTACGTTTTCAAAAACATTAATAGATTCAGCTACGAGGAGCTTTCACAGGTTTATTATTCGCTTACTAACTATTGCGTAAATAAAATATCGATAGGCGAAACCAGATATCTTGCAAATCTGTATTCCATACATACTTTCTTTGAGAAAGCCGGCTTCTACAGATCTAACCGTAAAATACAATATACAGACTTCCTAGCAGTGATAATATGCGGCATAAATAATGAAAAACTGGAATGGTCAAAATATTTTCTATCTGAATACAAAGATAACATAGTCCAGTCATTTAAGAATGACACTGTAATGCTTGCACGTGCTGTTATTTCCTTTGCCGAAAAAAAATATGACGATGCCCTGGATAATCTGAGCCAAGTCAGTTACAGATATTCATATTTCTACTTAAAGTCTAAAGAAATATATATAAAGATCTACTATGAAACAAAGAATTTCACAGCTTTAACATCAGTTATTGATGCAACAAGGCAATATCTGAAAAGACATAAGGAAATCCTGGCACACCATTATGAAAGGTTCAATCTATTCCTGTCAAATGTTTTAAATCTCATTAAACTTGATGATAAAGATAAAACTGAAATAGCTTACTTCCTCAGAAAACTTGACAGAGACAGACATACAATAGCGCGTGAGTGGCTTATAGAAAAGACTCTGGAATTAAAGTAAATAACTGTAACCTGATATGAATTCAGCTGCAGTCATTACTTTCCTGCCTTCAGCTTGCAGAATTTTTATTTCAAGACATTTATCAGCACAACTAACATATAATTTGGAATCTTTTATAAAAAATCTTCCCGTTTCATGTGGCGAGTCAATATCAGTCTGTGAGGTTCGGAAAATTTTAATCATTCTATTGCCTAAATATGTATAGGCTCCCGGATGAGGGGACAAACCCCTGATAAAATTATATACTTTCTCATTTGACAGATTCCAATTGATTTCACAGTCTTTCCTGAAAATCTTGGGAGCATTACTAACAAGTGATTCATCTTGTTTGATTAAATTAATATCCTTACCATGTTCAGATATCTTTTTTACTGTTGCAAGCAGAACTTCAGCACCGAGCAGGGCAAGTTTATCATGGAGACTCCCTGCATCGTCATCTGGTGTAATCTCACAGCTACGCTGCATTATTATATTACCTGTATCCACCCTTTTTTCTATGAAAAAAGTCGTTACTCCCGTTTCCTTTTCACCGTTTATTATAGCCCAGTTGATAGGAGCAGCACCGCGATATTTGGGAAGAAGAGAAGCATGAAGATTAATTGAACCTAATCTCGGGAGTGAGAAAACCTCTTCTGGCAGAACCCTGAAGGCTACAACAACTCCCAGATCAGGTTTTAAGGACTTAAGCTCAGAAATAAAGTCCGGAGACCTGATATCCTCCGGTTGTAGAACTTTTAACCCCCTTTCAACAGCAAATACCTTTACAGGTCCGGGGGAAATCTGTAGCCCTCTACCTTTACGTTTATCAGGTGCTGTAACAACTGCAGATATTTCATAACCTGAGTCTGTTAAAATCCTCAGTGAAGGTACTGCATATTCAGCAGTCCCCATGAAAACTATATTCATCAGTTTTTCTTCTGTGACTTTGAGGAAGGAGTTTCGGCAAGCATATAATCTGTCTCAACAAGTCCTTTTTTTATTTTCTCAAGAACTGGTTTTAATTTCTTTTTTTCTTCTTTATCCAGATAATCAATATAGAGCTTGCCGTTTAAGTGATCTATTTCATGCTGGGCAACCCGTGCGAGATAACTTTTCATCTCAATTTGTCTTATATTCATATTCAGATCCATAAATTCAATAAGAACTTCTGACGGCCTTCTCACTTCAGCCCTTAGCAATGGGATACTAAGACAACCCTCTTCCATAACAGATTCTCCGTAAGCATCCAGAATAACTGGATTGATTAAAACCATAGGGGGAGTTTTAATTTTCTTTTTTTCCTCAGCTGCAGAAACATCAATCACGGTTAATGCTATATCCTTTCCAACTTGAGGAGCTGCCAATCCCACCCCACTGGCAGAATGTAAAGTAAGAAACATGTCTCCGATTAATTTAATAAGTGAATCATCTATACTGGCAATCTTCTTAGTCTTCTTGCGTAGTATATCAGAACCATATGTATATATAGGAAGAATTGAATACATTACTCAAAAAAATTTCTTGGAATTTCTGTTGTAAGTCTGGTAAATAAATTATATTTCATAGCAGGATTTATCAAAATTCATAATTATTTTCCTGATATCATCAGGCAGCCTTTCAGGTCTTCCGGTTTTGAGATTAAGATTAACCTGAACAGATTTTTGCGTTATAATCAGGGTTCTGTCTGAAGGTCTCATAATAATATGATCAAAGCAGAAGCTGGAATTTTTTATGTATGAAATTCTTGTATGGACATTAAGCAGATCATCAAGATAAGCTGGTGATTCATAGTTTATCTCATTTCGTTTCACATTTATCTTAAACTGGTTATCAAATATTCCAGTGGGAAGTAGCTGAATCCCGAGAGTTCTTACATATTCCACTCTTCCGATTTCGCAGTAATTAAGATATACAGCGTTATGTACAATCCCCTGAGAATCTACCTCAAAATTTCTCACTCTGACTGAAATCATGTGAGGATACTTATCAATTTCAGCTATTTGGTTCATATTCACTTATTATTTTTACAGCTTCATTTGTCTGTTCAAAACTTACGTCCATGTGAAAAACTGCCCTGAATCGTTTCCCTTCACGGCTTATCATAATATCCTTTGAAAGCAGATAAGAAAAAAACAAATCCGAATCACATTTAACATTGAATATAACTATATTTGTCTGCACCGTCTGCAGATCTACTTCAATAAAGCTGAGTTTTGATATCGCTTCGGCAAAATGCTTTGCCTTAATG
>JAOADS010000138.1 GCA_026417195.1 Ignavibacteria bacterium
CGTCAGATGTGTATAAGAGACAGGCCTATAATAGAACATATTATAGAGCTGCTTAAATCTCATTCTATAACGGATCTTATCCTGATTCTCTATCATCAGGGTGATATTATAAAAGATTATTTCCGAGACGGCAGGAAATTCGGTGTTAAGATAACCTATGTAAAACCGGATGCTGACTATGGAACCGCCGGTGCTGTCCATTGTGCATATGATGTGATAGAAGGAAGATTTTTGGTTATAAGCGGTGACGTTGTTACTGATTTCCGTTTTGAACATGCGCTTAAGTTTCACGAAAAAAGAAATTCCGAAGCAACTATTATACTGACACGTTCAAAAAATCCTCTGCAGTTCGGAATCGTGCTTACAGATAAAGACGGAAAAATAACGAGATTCTTCGAAAAACCTTCATGGAGCGAAGTTTTCAGTGACACAATAAATACCGGAATCTATATTCTGGAGAAGGAAACTCTGGCACTTGTTCCCAAAGCCCGCGGAGTTAAAACAGAATGTGACTTTTCAAAGGATTTATTCCCTTACCTCTTAAGACATAAGATGAAACTGTACGGGTCTGTTCTGAAAGGTTACTGGAGGGATGTGGGTAGTCTGGAGGATTACATTAATACAAATCTCGATGCACTTAAAGGTAAAGTCAGTCTCCCCCTTGCAAAAGGTAAGGTAAAAAACGGCTCGGTTATTTCGCCATCATCTTCGGTTTCAAGAAAGGCAAAAATTATAAACTCAGTAATAGGCTCAAAATGCAGAATATCACCAGATACGGTCATAAAAAATTCTATAATCTGGAATAATTCTTTTATTGATGAAAACGTTAAAATTGACTATAGTGTAATATGTAATAACGTCCGCATCCGCCAAAATACAGTAATAAATCAAAATGTTTACATTGGAGACAATGTATCAATAGGTGCTAATTCTGTAATCAAACCTGATATAAAAATCTGGCCCGGCAAAAGTGTTGACAGCGGTTCTGCAGTTACAAAAAATCTGATATGGGAAGAGAAATGGAGAGAATCCCTGTTCACTGACTCCAGAATCACCGGACTGGCAAACATAGAAATTACACCTGATTTCGGCGCAAAACTTGGTATGGCTTACGGAGTGTTTGCAGGCATAGGCTCAAAAATTATGGTTGCCCGCGATATAGATAATGTTTCGCTTATGATTAAAGGTGCGATCACAAGCGGACTACTCTCAAGCGGTGTGGATGTAATGGATTATCACACTATACCTCTACCGGTACTGAGGGGTGAGCTGAAGGATAAAATTTATTCTGCAGGTGGTGTTTTTGTAAGAAAATCCCCGTTTGATTCATCAAAGTGTGACATAATATTCCTAGATTCCGGAGGTAAAGATCTCTCATCAGCTAAAACCAAGTCTGTAGAGAGGCTGGTTATATCAGGTGATTACAGACCTATACCTTTCGATAAAATAGGAAGTGTAAGCTCGGAAACCGATGCTTTGGAGAAATATAAAGATCGATTCATATCAATGCTGAACAGCGAAATCATAAACAAACGTTCATTTAAAATAGCAATTAACTTCTCTCACGGATTAAGCTCAACTATACTTACAGACATCATAGGCAACTATAACATAGAACTCGTTACGCTTGACTCTAATCCGGATCCTACCAAACAGGTCAGGTCATCTGATGAATTTACAAATGCGCTTAAGCAACTGTCTTATATAGTAACCTCTCTGAAATACGACGCCGGATTTCTTATTGATGCCGGCGGAGAAAAAATATATCTTGTTGATGACAAGGGGAAGATTCTCAGTTACGATCGCTTTTTAAGTGTGATTGTATATTTATTCCTTACTCTTTATCCGAACACAAAAAAAATTGCCGTTCCCATTCAGGCTTCCGGGGAAATAGACATAGTTGCAAAAAAGTATTACACGGATGTGATCAGAGTTAAAGACTCACACTTTGCGATAATGAATGCAACAGATGACCCAGATGTTGAACTTGCAGGAGGAACAAAGGGTGGTGTTATTTTCCCGAATTTCCTTTTTGCAACTGACGGAATGTTTACAATAATGAAAATACTTGAACTTCTTGCAATATCAGGTAAAACGCTGTCTGAACTGGAAAAATCAACTCCGAGACTCTACATGTCAAAGAACAATGTTTTTTGTCCCAAGGATCTGAAAGGAAGAATTATGAGAAAACTTGTTGAAGAATCCGCTGGCTTCAGGAGACAGTTAATAGACGGTATAAAAATTTTCTTTGAAGATTACAAATGGGTTCTTTGCATCCCCGACAGCGAGAGGGAAATATTTCATGTGAATGCTGAAGCCAGAACACAGAAGGCAGCTGATGAACTCGTAAGGCAATACTCAGCCAAAATAAAGAAATTAAGTCAGAGTTTATAAATAAATCTTTTGCAAAGAACATTTTTAAATAACTTCAGGTTCAGAGACAGTTCATATAACTCTCTCAAAAAAAGGTTTGTTTACAAAGAAAACCTGCTGAAGGATGAATCTCTCAGCGGTCTCAGGGCAAAACTGCTTGCAGTGGGAATTTTTCTGTTTTACTTCATTGAAAACGGAACCCTGGGACTTGTGCCTGAGAAATATTATTTTGTATACAGAAGTGTAAGAATTTCGGACTTCATCCTCTATGGACTTGTTCTCTACTCTTTCTATAACGTCCGGGAATACATGGATCTTTTCAAAAGCAGACCCTTATTTATTGTTAAAATCATACTTGCTTATTTCCTGCTTGAATTTGTTCTCAGTGCAGTGAGATATGGTTTCAATCCTATTGAATATTTCTTCAGGCTCAAAGGTCTCTGGTCGTCATTCCTGATTTTCCCTTACCTGCTTTTAATAAAAAGAAACGGACTTGAATTCCTTATTAAGTTAATTTTCCCAGTTGCTGTTATTTCAAATTTTCTGTATCTCTTATCTGCCCTGACCGGAATTCCGTTTTTACCAGACGTATCTATCTATAAACAGAAATTACCCGGTGATATAGAGATTTTCAGAGTTTACGGTGGTACATTCTTCGGGGAAATGTTCTTTCTGGGTTTTGTCTATTATTGGATAACAAGAAGATTTGTTGTCTGGCAGTTAATATTTGTAATCCTGTTTGTGATACCTCATGTACTTGCATTCGGAAGACTTGCCTGGGTTGGATTCGTGTTTACTATATTAACCATGCTACTGATGAATTCTCTTAAGAAAAGACAATTTAAAGTTTTGTTCAGACAATTAGTAATTATAATAATTACCGTTGTAACCGTCACGGTTGCATTTATAAAATTAATACCAGAATCCGATTTCTATATAAATGCATTAAAAGTAAGGGTATTTCAGGGTCAGGAGGATGTAAAATACAGCGAAGGCACTTACGGAACAAGAGTGATAGCACAAAATGCCGCACTTTTACATCTTTGGCAGAACTCAAACATATTACTGGGCGTTGGCATGCATCCGATGTGGGTTGTAGGTCCGGACTCCAGAGCAGAGGTAGCATATTATGATGCTTTCTGTGATGTAGGATGGGCTGGTGTTCTTGCAGCATACGGATTAATAGGTTTCCTGTTAGCCCTCACGCTTCAGGTTTATTTCATTTACCTTTCTTTTAAACTTGTAAGGAATTCCAGAGAAGGTAATATTTATGATCTTCTTATACTTTTATTGTTTGCAAAGCTTGTTTTTGATTCAACCGTAGGTTTCTCATATGTATTTCTTTCCACAAATCTCTGGGGTTTCTTCTTAAACATGAACGTTTACATAGCTGTTCTCGTTCATGTATACAATGAACAAAAAAAGCAGGGGCTTATAAAATAACTTGGTTGTAAAAGTATCAAATAATTTAAGAACAATTGCTTCGGGATTAAACAGGAAAATTTCTCATTCAAGCCTTCTGGAAACTTACGATTTCGTCAGCCAGAGAGCTAAATTTCTTGCCTGGGGAATTTTTCTTATATTCTTCATAGAAAATGGAACCTTGGGTCTTCTGCCTAAGTCTTTCTACTTTGTATATAGAAATATGCGAATATCAGACTTTCTTCTTTATGGGCTTACTGTATATTCGCTTTTTAATATAAGAGAGTATTCAGAACTTTACAGAAGCAGGGCTCTGATTATAATTAAGCTTTTCTTTGTACTGCTTCTGGGACAGTTTATAGTAAGTGTAATTCTTTATGAGCAGAACTTCATTGAATATTTTTTCAGACTGAAAGGAATCTGGTTCTCATTTCTTATCTTCCCCTTTTTACTACTTTTAAAAAGGGGAGGGTTAAAATATTTAGGAAAGATCATTCTTCCCTTTGCTATTGTATCAAACATTCTTTACATAATGAGTGCTGTAACTGGAACAGCTTTTATGCCTGACATAGGTATAGACAAACAGGAGCTGCCAGGCGGCCTGAAAGTTTACAGGGTTTTCGGAGGTACTTTTTTCGGGGAATACTTCTTCCTGTATTTCGTATATCAGTGGATTACGGACAAGATCCGTCTCTGGCAGCTTCCACTTATTATTTTATTTGTAACTCCTCATATTCTCGCCTTCGGAAGAGCTGCCTGGCTTTTTATGAGTTTCGTGGTGCTTGCTATATTCATCTGGAACATTTACAAAACCAAACAATTTAAAATTTTCATAAGACAGATTATTTTATTCCTAGTTTTTCTTGCCGGAGTTATTTATTTCTTTACAACCTATATTCCTGAATCTGAATACCTCACAGAAGCTCTTGAGGCACGCATAACCCAAGGACAACAAGACGTAAAATATAAAACCGGTACCTACGGTTCCAGACTGCAAAACATAGAGGCTCTGGTAGGTTTATGGTATAACACCAACATTCTCTTTGGTATAGGAATGCATCCACTATGGGTAATTAGAGCACAGACAGAGGAGGAAAATATTTATGCATGGGGTTTCTCGGATGTAAGGTGGGCTGCTATTCTTGCTGCTTACGGACTTACCGGATTTCTTCTAGCTGTGATTTTCCAGCTTTATTACGGAATCCTTTCATTCAGGGTTCTCCTAAGGTCAAAGTTAAACTCAATATTTACATTTTTTATACTCTTCACCGTATGTGTATTCTTTTTTGACACAGTAATAAATTATTCATATAAACTTTTTACTTTGACTTTGTGGGGATTGTCACAGACCAATGCACTATTTATAGCCATAGTTATATATAAATATCACTATCCGGAAAAATAAATCCTTAAGCTCAGCTGCCGGTTTTGTTTAGATATCACCTTGTTATATGAATTCTGGCACGTGGAAAGTTCTGTCTTTGAGTAAACATATTATCCCTGCGCCTGCAGGTAAGAGAAGTAACTATGAGGTTCTGCCAGTATATTCTGAATACAAATGGTGAAAGATTTTCCGGTCTGTTTTCTGGTTCCATAACTACAAAAACTTCATAAGGTCCACTGTTTATATCTCCTACATTACTGCAACCAACTGTGACCCAGTCCTGTCCCGGAATATTATAGGGACTTCCGAATGAACCCGCACAAGGTCCTGCACCATCCAGGTCAGTAGCAAATGGGTTGTAAAACTTTCCAGTAGAAAAGTATTCATTGGTTTGCCTGTTATATAACCATCCTCTGTATTGCCACCCTTGCCCCGGGGTAAGTTCACTCCCCGGAGCCCAGCTTGAAACAAGATTGGTATCCCCGAACCATATACCCTTCGCACATTCATTCCCGTTATTGGTGGGAGTGTTCAGATGATAAAACACGCTTAGCACAGACTGTACTGCAGCGCCGACGCTTCCTAAAGCTAATGTATCGCTGAAAGTAAGATCGGCTGATATGGAATCATTATAAATTCTAAATGCACCGCCGAGAATTCTGGTTAGTCCGGGCTCTGT
>JAOADS010000139.1 GCA_026417195.1 Ignavibacteria bacterium
TTACTCCTCTTGGCGTAACCAGCTCCGGTATCCTGTTAGGATCACCGTAGGCAAAGAAATCATCCATAAACTCCGGATCACCCTCTTCATATTTCGTATCAAAATAAGTTGCCTGAACTTCATAAAATACCTTACTGGAAATCTGATGGTTAATCTTGCCATAAAATTGCATGTTATCTTCTTTTATCAGAGGATTTCTGTGAGAATTAAATAACATGTATGACTGCACAAAACCCAGTCTTTCTGTATTTGAAAATAAACCACCTAAGAGAAGCTGTATTGGTGTCTTTTTATTCAAGGAAGCAAAATCAAGTCTTAATTTACCGTTACCGGACCATCTCTTGAACCAGTAATTAGGTAAAATATCATTGGGCAATCCCAATTCAGGTGTAATCCAGCTGGGATTGCTGACAAGATTGTCATTCCTTTCGCCTCCTAAGTAAAAGCTAGCAAAATTTCTAAGCTTCTTTGTTGGAATAAGCGGACCGCCGAAATTTAAATTTGCCAATTTATAACCTTGAGAAGGTCCCTTAACATTGTCATTTGAGGTAAACTGATCAGTTAAGATTTCAAAACCTCCGGTATAGTTACTAGCACCTTGTTTTGTGGTAACGTTAATCACACCGCTTAAAACATTTCCGTACTGAGCACTAAAACCACCTGTCAATACAGCCAGCTCCTGCAATACGCTGTTTGAAACATATGCAGTAGAGCTACCATCCAGCGGATTAGAAGTAACTACTCCGTCAATAATAATTTGAGTCTCATTTGTTCTTCCTCCTCTGATATTTATGCTGGTACCTCTTTCGTCCTGCACAACACCAGCAGTTTTTGAGGCAAGATTCTCTATGCCTCTTATACCTGTGTTTTCTATAAATTCCTTCTCGATGATTTTACCACTCTGATCCGGAGCTAGTGTATTCCTTTTAGTAATGACTTCAATTTCCTCTGTTTTTATACCACCTGTTTCCTTTAGACTAAAGTCAAGCCTTGTTGTTAAATCTACAGAGACTTTTACCTCGGTCTGAACAACTGTCTCATATCCAAGATAAGATGCCCTAACACTATATGTTCCTACTGGAACGTTCAGTATCACATAATCTCCGGCCTCATCTGAAGCTGCACCGAGATTAGTATTTTCTATTTTAATTGTAGCTCCTCCCAGAGGTACACCTTTATCATCGGTAACCTTTCCGGATATCTTACCTGTAGTCTGAGAGTAAATACCATTAAAGTTGATTAGTGTTAAGAGAAGGGCTGCAAATGCAAACCGTATAATCTTCATTTATTATACCTCCGATTTATTTTAAAAAAGCCCCGACAAACGAGGTCAGGGCTTTTATAGTTTTAATATACTATTTTACTAAAATCATCTTACGTGTATCAGTAAAGTCACCGGCTTTAATCCTGTAAAGATATACACCACTTGGCAGATCTGAAGCATCAAATGAAACTTCCTTAACTCCGGCTGATACAAATTCATTCTGAACAAGTGTAGCAACTAACTGACCTAATGAATTATAAACCGTTAAGGTAACATTCTCAGCCTTAGGTAAATTGAATCTTATCTTTGTTAATGGATTAAATGGATTCGGATAATTCTGTTCAAGTGAGTACTCTCTGGGGATCTCATTACCTATGTTTATTATACCTATGAGTGAATCCATAACTATGTAGCGATAAATAAGCGAAGCACTGGATACAGGTGCATTATCATTAAATGCTGATGAACCCGGCTGAGGATCTTTCTGATAGGTCATGTGTATCCTGTAATACCCGCCAAATATCGGAGTAACTCTGTTCAAGGCTACATATCTTTCATCATTTGTTCCCTGAGTAATCTGCATAAGCGGCGCATTAAAGGTCATATTGGAAGTGAGCGCATATCTCATGTGGACATCAAAAGCCTGGAAGTTATTAACTACGTCAGCTTGTTTGAGAACTGAAAAAGCTACAAAAACATAGTTACCATCCTGAGAAACAGAAACTGAAGGCCAGTCCATAGTAATTACATTACCCATAGAAGAAGTCAGACTCTTGGCTGAACCAGGGATCTCAAGGTTTGCTGCTACCAGACTTGGTGTTCCGGCATTTTTTGAAACCCATATTTTTGCAGTCTGGAATGAGTCAGCTATTGTGTTAAATACTACATAAAAGTTACCTGCATTATCATATACAGCATCTAAGCCTAACCACGCTTCTACTGTATCACCAGTAGGATCTATGAAAGAACTGAAGAGCACATTAGCTGTTGACCATGTGTTTCCGTTATCAGTTGAGGTAAAGTAAAATATTCTGTTATTCCCTACTGAACTGCCGGCATCGCTGATAGCACTTATTACATATAATGCTCTTCCTCCTGGACCAGCTGCTGATGTCCACCTCATACTGAGCTGAGATGTAGCAGGTGAATTGAGTATTTTGGGATTACCGACCCAGCTTCCGGTATTAGGGTTAAATACATTAACTATGCCTGAATCAGTTGCAGCAGCACCCTGATACGTTTCTGCAGCCACCATAACATTACCGTTTGATAAGGTATTCATCTGAGGCCAGATGAAATTAGTCTGATTGAAATTCCAAAGTGTACTGTTGAATGAACCAGCACCTGCTGAAACATCAACGTGAACTCCACTGGTAAGCTGAGCTCCTGGCTGATAATGATTTCCGATAATGGCAACATCCTGAGAAGCTCCTGTTGTTCCAACTGTCATTGAAGGAAATCCGCTTCGGATTGAAGGAATAACTCCGAGATCTCCCCACGTAGCGCCGTGGTCATTACTGAATGCATATTTAGTTCTTCTTGAAGGACTTATCTGAGTAGAATCAAGCGAGACCATATACATAGCATGCATTATTGATGGGCTCACATAACCGATGTTTTTCTTACAATCACCATTTGTCTGCCAGTCATAGTAGCCTGTCAGCACCATTACCTCGGGACCACGTGTAAATAGCCCGTAATTATCTCTGGACATAGGCTCAAGTTGCATCGGAGGTCCGTTATATATTACTCCATTTGTAACGATTCCGTTCTCATCGAGCTTTATCTTGGATTTTTCCTTATCCACTAAAAACCTTGGACCTGCGAATATCGAGACTGAAAAGACCATTAAAATTAATAACGATAAATTTTTCCTCATTTTTTAATCCTCTCTAATTTTTATTTATGAGAATATGTTTTTGAAAAACTATTCCTTAACTAATAGTTAATTTTGTCTGAATTTAATTTAAATATAACATAATAAAAAAATCTTGTCAAGTAAATTTTCTTAAACAAACGCCTAAACATAGCAAGTAAGTTACTTCAGAATAATATGCTATTTAATTAGAACCATCTTTCTCGTTTCGGAAAAATTCATGCCTCTCATATTATAGAAATAAACACCACTTGGCAACTCTGATAATTCTACGTTTAATCTATAAGTACCAGCTTCCAATTTCTGATTTAAAAGACTGCGAACTAATCTGCCCGTTACATCATAAAGTGAAATCTCAACATCAGAAGATAATGGCACATCAAATTTTATTGTTGTATTAGGATTAAAGGGATTAGGATAATTCTGATACAATGAAAATCTTGCAGGTATAACTGCAGAGATTTGCTCTATTCCAATTACCTGAAAACGGTTCTTTGCATTACCGGAATTTGCTATAAGTTGATTCAGATCGTTACCCTTAACAACTGCAAAACCTACAACCACTGAATCTCCGTTATTTATATTTATAGGCCCAGCTGCAACAACAAATCCATTTAATCCAGGTCCCAAACTTGGCACAGATATGCGCTGACTTAAGCCGTTCCATTTTTCTGCAGAAGTAAAACCATCTGTTATTTCTGATATATTATAAGCTCTGAAATTCAAAGTATGATTTGATAACAACGCAATTCCCAGATAAGGATTGGTATTATTGGTATTGTATGTATATCCTATTTTATTAACAGAGTCAACTGTGGAAATATTTTGGGAAGTTTGCCCATTAGGTGTAAACAATATAAAAATACCTGCGTGAAGATTAGTTATGTTATTGCCGCTTGTATTCCTGATAACGTGTCTAATTATTATATAATCCTGATCCTGAGAATTATTCCAGGCATAACTGTAGGAATTCACCGTAACTCCGATTTTACTCGAACCTGCTCCATCATCATTAAACCTTCCCCTTCCGTCTTCATGCGAAACATTTCCCGGTTTGTTCAGTGTATAGGCAGTTAAAGACACAAAATCAGTATCAGCCTGATTTGATGGTATAATTGCTCTTCTGCAAACATCTGATACCTGATTTTGATTTATACCGATCATCAGACCACCTTCAAAAATCTGATTACCTGTGTAACCTGTTATTTGCAGTCCGCTTCCATATGGCTGAGGCTTTTTGCCAACTGCAGCATCTCTGGTAAGAGATAATTTAAGATTATTGACTGTATGTGTAACCCATCCCTGCCTGAATGTAACATTGAAACTGTTTGTGGGATCATTGGGGATTGCATTAACCGAAGTGCCTAACTTAAAAGTCACTGATCTGTCAAAAGGACAATTAGGTTTAGCCTTAACTCTGAATGTATTTGAGACAGTAGTGGAATAAGTATGATAAGCGTTCAGATTACCTACGAATAATGAGTCCTGAACAAGTTCTACATTTGGATCTGAAGTTTGTAGTCTTAAGGAAATATTATTACCAGACTGCCATATGTTTTTATAAGTAACCCTAATTGTTACAACCTCATCCACTTCAAAAACACCATCATTATTACCGTAAAGAGAGTCACTTGCCTGAAAACTCTGAAGGGCGATGATAGGGAGATCGGTTACGCATTTCAGAGCATTAACACGTCCGGTTCCCAACATACCGATATACTGTTGATTCAGGTGATATATACTGTCAACTCCAAGAAGCAATCTTGAAAGAATCTGGGAATTTGTCCACGAAGGATATCTTGATTTAATCAGAGCTGCTACACCAGCCGTTATTGGTGTTGACATGGAAGTTCCGCTGAAAGTTGCATATGTATTATTATACAGAGTGCTAAGTATTGCATCTCCCGGAGCTGAAACATCCACAGTAGAGTGATAGTTTGAAAAAGAAGCTTTAAAATCGTTTGAATTAGTAGCTGCCACAGAAACTACATTGTCGTAAGAAGCCGGATACCTCGGAACATTTTGTCCGTCATTTCCTGCAGAACCGAAGACCATAGAACCAGCATTCCAGGCATTGTTACAAACTGTCTGGAAATAACTGCTGTAGGAACCACTTCCGAAACTACAGTTTATAAATTTAATCTGATTTGCGTAATGATAAATTATTCCTGAAGGACCATCATAAATAAGATTTCCCGGAGTATCAGGAGAGTGTTTTGTGATCCTGAGTTTTATCCTGAAGCCCGGACCACCTCCGTGAACGCCGTTATTTGTAACTTGTGAAGCACAACCTGACACATGTGAACCGTGATCACTTCCTCCGTTTATATTGGGATCATTATCTCCGTAAAAGAAATCCCAACCGGCAAAATCATCAATATAACCATTATTGTCATCATCAATATTATTAATTGGGTCTGCATAGTTGTATTTAATATTTGCCGCAAGGTCCGGATGATCCAGATCACTCCCGCTGTCAACTATTCCAACACTGACATTTGTATCCCCCCATGTACTGTCTCTTATACACATCT
>JAOADS010000140.1 GCA_026417195.1 Ignavibacteria bacterium
ATGTTTACAGGGAGGATAAAAGGCGTAGGCCCGAGATATTGTCCCTCAATTGAAGATAAAATATACCGCTTTTCTGATAAAGAAAGACATCAGCTATTTCTTGAACCAGAGGGATTAAACAGCGATTTGATATATCTTAACGGCTTTTCTTCAAGCCTGCCTGCACACATTCAGGAAAAGGCTCTTCGGACTATTCCGGGTCTTGAAAAAGTAAAAATGGTCAGGCCGGGTTATGCAGTTGAATATGATTTTATTCCGACTTACCAGACAAAGTTTAATCTTGAAACCAAGATCATTGACGGCCTTTTCCTTGCAGGGCAGATTAACGGCACTTCAGGTTATGAAGAAGCTGCTGCTCAGGGTCTTATAGCAGGTATTAACGCTGCAATGAAAATACACGGAGAAGAACCGTTTCTTCTGAAACGAAGTGAAGCTTACATAGGCGTCTTGATTGATGATCTTATAAATAAAATTCCGGATGAACCTTACAGAATCTTTACTTCATCAGCTGAATACAGGCTGATGCTCAGGCAGGATAATGCTGATCTTAGACTTGCACCATATGCAAGGAAATTAGGTACGATTGATGATAAACTTTACCAAAGAATAGAGAAGAAAAGAGAACTGATACAGGATGGATTGAAATATTTCAAAAGCACATATATATCACCGAAGGAAATAAATCCATACCTTAAGGGAATCAAATCGTCTGAAATAAATCAGTCAGAGTGCCTTGCACAGATAATAAAGAGAAATGAAGTTTCACTCCACGAAATGCTGAAGGAGAGTTGTTTTAACGGGAACAGACTCATTCAGGAACTATTGGAATTTAAAGCTGCTTCTGAACAGATTGAAATAGAACTAAGGTATGAAGGATATATCCAGAGACAGCTTGAACAGATAAAAAATTTTGAGAAAGATGAGAATATACAAATTCCGGAGAACTTTGATTACAATAAAATCAGGTCCCTTTCATCAGAAGCAAGGGAGAAACTTTCAAAAATTAAACCCAGATCTTTAGGGCAGGCTTCCAGAATTGCCGGTGTCTCACCAGTGGATATTTCAATACTTCAGGTATATATGAAAGGCTGATGTGTTTTCAGATAAAGAGAAAATCTTCAATGACCTTATAATTGAATGGAATTCCAGAATCAATCTCGTATCCAGAAAAAAGAAAGATGTATATGACCTGATTTCAGACAGCAGGTTATTTGAAAAAGCCATTTGCTTCGGAAGTTCTGTGAAAATTGCTGATATAGGAACAGGCGGTGGCTTCCCCGGAATTGTACTTGCTATCAGACATCCTGAAACATATTTTACGCTTGTTGATTCAGTTAATAAGAAAGTAAATGCTCTGAAAGACATTGTAGAAAAACTTAAGCTTAATAACGTGAAGGTTTTATGCTCACGTGTTGAGGAATTACATAAATCTGAATACAGAAAAGTTTTTGATTTCGTTACGGCAAGATCGGTTGCCCCGCTTGATAAACTTTGCAGGTGGTCAGTAAATATTATAAAAAGCGGAGGAACACTGGTTACTCTTAAAGGCGGAGAAATTACCGCTGAGCTTGACTCAGCAGCTGAACTCAGCTATGTTATGGATTTTAAAATTACCGATGCCGGGCAGAGAAAACTTATATCAGTAACATTCCGTTAATCACACCGGAACAGCGAGATAATAAAGCAGGATAATATTTAAGGCATAAACGATAAATATAAGAAACGCATCGAGGGCAAGCAAAAACCTTTTTGATTCCAGCCTGTATGTAAGTCCGGTTATGGCTATAGCTGACATTATAACCACACAGATTACAGAGATAAGATTTGACTCAGAAGCATCTTTCAGTAAATGTCCTTTTGTATAGAAAATATCATCTATGGCAAGTATGAGAATATTGAAAATATTGCTCCCTAGTAAATTTCCAACAGATAAATCCACAGAGCCCATTCTTACAGCTGATAAGGATACTGCGACTTCAGGCAATGAAGTTGAAGCAGCCAGAAATAATGTACCTACAAATGTGTTGCCAAGACCCGATTGATAAGCTACTTCCTCAGCGAAGTAAGGAATTGTAAGAGCAGCAGATATTATAACGACAGCGAAAACTACATACATTGTAATGGCTTTTTTCAAAGTAAAACTATATGAGCTTTTGTTTTTTTCATCTCTGCCGGCGGATTTCTTTTCGTGAAGATAAATTACTCTGATGGAAAAAAAGTATATGATTATAAAAAGTATGCTGGTTAAGCCTATGGAAGGTGTGATGTAAACATCAAAAGGAAGAAACAACCCTACACCAGCCATACTTACTAGTATGATTCCAAGTGCCGCAGATAATATGTGACTCTGGGAAGCTTCCGTAAAAATAGGCCTTCGGTTTTTGATGAAAGCGTCCATAAGCGCGAGTATTCCCAGATTGAATGCACAACTTCCGAAAATATCACCTGCGGCCAGATCTGCAGACTGAATTAAAGCTGAAGAGCTTATTCCTACCATGAGTTCAGGAAGAGAGGTTACAGCAGCCATAAACACTAGTCCTATCCATGCCCTGCCCAGACCGGTCAGCTTGGCAATCGCATCACCGTAATAAGAAAGTTTTTTTCCGGCAAATAATATCACTGCAGCACATATTAAAAATCCCAGATATGAATTCAATTCCTATTGGTATCTGAAGTAAGTTTCAGTAAAATAAATGAAAAAATTCCTGCTATAAGAGAAGCCATAAGTATTCCTACTTTCGCCTGAGTTATGTGAGTTTGATCATCAAAAGCAAGTTCAGTTATAAACAGTGACATCGTAAAACCTATAGATGCAAGCAAGCCGGCTGAAAGCAGATGTCTGTAATTCATCCCTTCCGGCAGCGAAGCCCATTTCATTTTTACAAATAGTATAGAAACGCAACATACACCTAAAAATTTACCTATAACCAAGCCAAGAAATACACCCATGGTTACATCAGCAGTCAGATCAAAGGAATCCCCCGTAAGACCGACACCAGCATTTGCCAGTGCAAAGACTGGCATTACGATAAAAGCTACAAGTGGATGCATGGAATGCTCAAGTCTCTGAAGAGGTGTCAGTGCATTCTTTGAAAGGTTGCGTATGCCTTCCAGAACATGGAGTTGTTCAGAAGAGACAAGTGAGCTGGCTCTTTTTTTTGCATTTTTGAAACGTTCAATAAGTTGCTGGAGTTTTAAATAATAATTACTTTCATCTACCTTAACATCTGCAGGAATGGTAAATGCAGCCAGCACAGCTGCTATAGTTGCATGAACTCCGGACATAAGGAAAGCAGTCCACAGACCTCCTATACCAACTATTCCGTAAAAGACCGGGCTTCTCACACCTATGTAATTTGCAAATATCAGTATAGCCATAAAACCAGCTCCGGTGAGAAGACTTATCATATTTATATCTGAAGTATAGAAAAAAGCTATTACCAGAACAGCACCTATATCATCAACTATTGCAAATGCCGTTACAAATACCTTGAGAGACACAGGTATCCGGTCACCTAAGAGATATAGTATTCCCAAAGCAAAGGCAATGTCTGTAGCCATGGGAATTCCCCAGCCGGAGACAGTTTCCTTTCCGTAATTAAAGAACAGATAAATAACGGCAGGGAAAATCATGCCTCCGATAGCTGCAACTATAGGTAAAAGAGCCTTTCTGGGATTGGAAAGCTCTCCGTCTAAAATTTCTCTTTTTAATTCAAGACCAACTACAAAGAAGAAGATAGCCATAAGTCCGTCGTTTATCCAGTGGTGCAGTGATTTATCTATATTGAAACTGCCGATGCCGATTCTGAGGTGAATTTCCCATAGGTTTTTAAAACCTTCTGCAAAAGGTGAATTTGATATGACGATAGCTATAAAAGCGGATGAGAAGAGCACTATTCCGCTTGCTGAAGAATTGTTTATGAACCTCTTTGCAGGCTCAACTATCCATCTGTCAACCGGCTTTTCTTTCAAGATATTTTTTAAGTTTTATGGTTATGCTTTATGTGTAAAAATAGGGATTACCATGAATTAAATTTTAATCTCAAGCTCTACAGGACAGTGATCACTGCCATGAACTTCTGAATGTATTTTACATGAAATGACCTTATCTTTCATTTCTTTAGTAACGAAGAAGTAATCTATTCTCCATCCGACGTTACGCACTCTTGCACGTGTGAAATAATCCCAGTATGTGTAGTGTCCGCCTTCTGAATTGAAAATCCTGAATGTGTCAACATAGCCAAGATTTATTAACCTGTCAATCCACTGTCTTTCTTCGGGCAGTAATCCAGTATTGCCTTCGTTTTCCTTAGGTCTTGCAAGGTCAAGTTCAGTGTGTGCAGTATTGAAATCTCCGCCTATGATTATGTTCTTTTGTTTTTTTCTCTTTTTCTCAACATAGAAAAAGAACTCATCGTAGAATGCCAGTTTATACGGAACTCTTCTGTTACCCTCACCTCCATTGGGAAAGTAAACATTATATAATAAAAAACTTCCGTAATCTGCTTCTATTACACGACCTTCATTGTCAAATGAACTATGATTGAATCCGTAATTAACGGATAAAGGTTTTTCTTTTGTATAAATTGCAACTCCGGAGTAACCTTTTCTTTCAGCGGGGTTGAGGTAAAATTCATAACCTTCGATTTCGGCATCTGAATTGAGCTGTTCTTTTGTAGCCTTAACTTCCTGAAGACATACTATATCTGGTGAAGTTTTCTTAAACCAGTCCATAAAACCTTTTTTAAGCACAGCCCTGAAACCGCTCACGTTCCACGAGAAAATGCGGAGAGTTTTCATAATTCAATGCAAAGTTATGGACTGAAACTTAAAGTTGATAGATAAATTTTCAAACGATGAGAAGTAAATATCAGAAATGAAATTTTTTGCTTTTAAATTTTTGTTAAAACGAGTTATTTTAGTATGGGGTTAATGCGGAGGTTTATGGTTATCAGAATCAATTAAGTTGAAATGGTGGAGGAGTGATGCTTCGACAAGATTCATGGTGAGTTTATCTAAAATCTCAGCTGAGACTTTAAAATGACTATAACATGGGTATGAGTCTATCTACATATGATATGTTGAAAGCGCTTGGATATGGTGCAGACACAGATATTTTGGAAACAAAAAGGATTTTAAGTAGATTCAAACTTTTCGGGCTCATTCTTCATGATCCTAAATTACATTCAGACTTCCACGATACTTTAAGTAAATCTTTCGAAAGACTTGACTATTTAACCGGGGAATATTTTTTATTTTTTGCTATTACAGATCCGCCAATAGATTGGATTGAAATAAGTGTAAAAAGGGAATACTTCAGGTTTCTATCGAGTCGTTTTGATAGTTATTCCGTTGAAGATAGAAGTATAACTGCTTACACGATGGCACAGGGACTCGGAATTGATTTTGATGACCTTCCGGTAATAATTCTCAGCCATGATTTTAAATTTAAAGAATTTAGAGTAGTAAGGACGTGTCCTAAGTATCTTGAAAAACAGATGGCAGAGATTGGATATTTTTTATCACGGAGACATAAAGGTTTCAATCTAATGAGCGATTCGGGTTTTAATATGTTAATAAAATCTATAGATCTGTGTGGTGGAAGCTATCATATTACACATGAAGAATTTTTAGCTAAAACCGTATATGAGTTTTTGGTTGCTACATTTACAGGCAGAGGTAGGAGATTTGCAATAAATGATCTGTATAGTGT
>JAOADS010000013.1 GCA_026417195.1 Ignavibacteria bacterium
CTCTTAACATTATACAAATGTCCGTGGGTAATAAAAATTTTTTTACCCTCAGCCAAAATTAATTTTTCCGAAGGATATTCCTTTGTCCAATCATTATTACCAGGAACAAATTCATATTTGGGCTTTTTTATTTCTTATTTTTTAACGAAATCCATTATTATTTTTAAGATTAATGCATTTTATTTTGTATTGAGTTGCCTTTCAGGACAAAAATATTACTTGTTGAACATGACTCTTCTATAGCTGAAGCTGTTACTAAAATACTCCTGAAACTTAGCTATACACAGGTGACGTGTGTAACCAGCGGAGCGGAGGCTGTTAATTTCTGCAAAAGTGAAAATCTGGATATTGTTATAATTGATTATGATCTTAAAGGCGAACTCGATTCTATTGAGACAGCTTCATTGATAAACCTTAAAGCTAAGATACCTTTAATATATATCACGTCCTCTTATAATAATTCCTTCATTTCCAGAGTTAAGCCAACCAGACCTTATGGATTTATAATCAAGCCGGTTAAGGAATCGGATTTGGATGTAGTGCTTAAGATTACAACTTTAAGGATTGACTCAGAGAAAAAAATAAGAGAAAGCGAAGAAAGGTATTTAAGACTTACCGAGAACGCAAAGGATATGATTTACAGGATGTCTATTGAAAACGGTATATATGAATATGTGAACAGGGCAGGAAAGGAGATAACAGGTTATTCAATGGAAGATTTTTACAATAAACCATTTCTGTTAAAAGAAATTATTCATCCGACATGGTTAGAGAGATGGAATGATCATTTCCAGAAACTCAGGTCAGGTGAAACAGAGGCTAGTTTGGAGTTCAAGATAATAGATAAATCAGGTAATGAAAAATGGTTGTCTGCAAAAGATGTACTCATCAAAGATAAAACTGGTAAACCAATTGCTGTTGAGGGAATAATAAGTGATGTAACTGCCCGGAGAGCTACCGAAGAAGCTCTTAAAGAGAGTGAATATAAATACCGAAACCTCATACAGAATGCACCTATGGCAATGACAAGACTTGATATAAGATCCAACAAATATGAGTTTTCAAACGATGAGTTTGAGAAAAGATTTGGAATGACAATAGAAGAAATTAACTCAATGACTGATGAGGAACTGGAGAAATTCTACCATCCTGAAGACGTCCTGAAAATCAGGACATCCTACAACACCTGGGCAAAGGGAGGGTTTAATGGAGTTAATAATTTTTCTTACAGGATGTACGATAAGAAAGGGCAACTTCACTGGTTTGACAGTTACCATTACGCAGATTTTGATAAAGAAGGGAAACCATATGCAGTTAATCAGATTTATCTTGATGTTACTGATAAGATGTTTTCAGATGTACTTCTCAGAGAGAGTGAGCAGAAATTCAGGGCACTTGCAGAGTCTATGCCCGCTCAGCTAGTAATATATCAAAATGATTATTTCGTATATGTTAATCCATATTCTGAAATTTTGACAGGATATACTACAGATGAACTTCTTCAAAAAAGGTATTGGGACATGGTTCATCAAGATATGCAGCAGATCGTTAAGGAACGGGGTAAAGCCAGACTTCGGGGAGAAGAGGTTCCTGATAACTACGAACTTAAGATAATTACGAAGTCGGGAGAAGAGAAGTGGTTACATGCTTTTGCAAAATTAATTGAGTATAATAATCAGCCAGCTGTATTGGTAGTTGCCTTTGATATAACAGATAAGAAAGAAACAGAGTCTAAGTTAAAACAAAGTGAGGAAAGATATAAATCATTCATTACGCAAAGCAGTGAAGGTATTTACAGAGTGGAGCTTGAGAAGCCTGTTGATGTAAATCTTCCTCCTGAAGAGCAGACAAAGCTTATTTTTGAATATGCCAGAATTGCGGAATGTAATGATGTCATGGCAGAAATGTATGGTTTTAAAAAGAAGGAGGAATTGGTAGGTAAATATGTTAAGGAGATGCTTGTTCCTGATGAGTTTAATTTTGAATACATTAAGAAGTTTGTGGAAAACTCTTACAGGATAGTCAATGAAGAGTCACATGAAATAGATTCAAACGGAAATCCCCTGGTGTTTTCAAATAACGCAATAGGAATAGTAGAAAACGGATATCTTGTAAGAATATGGGGAACGCAGCTGGATATTACAGAGAAGAAAAAGGTGGAAGAGAAACTCAGGGAAAATATAGAATATGAAAAGATACTCAATTACTTCACTACCTCCATGCTGAAGCAAAATACCGTGGATGAGATACTTTCAGATATAGTTAACACTTGTTTCTCACAGTTGTCATTTGAAGACTGTGTGATATACCTTATTGATGAGGAAGGTAAATATCTGATACAGAAAGTAGCTTACGGCACCAAAACCATAGCAGAAAAAGAAATATACGGTAGAATTAAAGTACCTTTAGGTTCAGGAATTGTTGGAATGGTTGGATTGACCGGCCAGCCGATTCTTTGTAACGATACTACACAAAGTGATCTGTATATACCTGAAGAGGAAGTTAATATGTCTGAGCTTGCAGTTCCTATATTGAGCGAAGGGAAAGTGATCGGGGTTATAGACTCTGAAAATTCAAAAAAGAACTTTTTTACAGATTTTCACCTGAATATGCTTAAAACTATTGCATCAATCTGTTCTAATAAAATAGTTCAGGCATTGGCTCAGGAAAAGATTATACAGAGTGAGGAGAGATACAGAACATTCGTTGAGCAGAGTTCTGAGGGCATATTCAGATTTGAATTCAAAACTCCGGTTGATACCTCAGCTGATCTGGAAACTCAGGTTACGTTAATAAACAAGAACGTATATATAGCAGAGTGTAATCATGTTTTTGCAAGGATGTATGGAGCTGCAGACCCTGCATTGATAATTGGTAAAAAGCCTGAAGATCTTAAGTATGTCAATGTTTCGCCTGAAGAAAGGACTCTGCAGTTTATTCTTAACGGATACAAATTTTATGAAAAGGAATCCGTTGAGTCTGATTCTAAAGGTGAAGTCTTATATTTTAGTGTTAACGCAACCGGGATTATAGAAAACGGTAAGCTGGTCAGAATATGGGGAGTTCAGCGTGATATTACCGAAAAGAAGAAATCCGAGGAAAGTTTGAAAAGGTCTTTACAGGAGAAAGAGATTTTACTCAAGGAAATACATCACAGGGTAAAAAATAACTTGCAAATTGTTGCAAGTTTACTGAAACTTCAGGCCAGTTATGTCAGAGATGAAAACGTTAAGCAGCTGTTCAGGGAAAGCCAGAACAGGGTTCACTCTATGTCACTGATACATCAGAAACTTTATCAGACTAAAAATATCTCAAGAATAAAATTCAAGGACTATCTTGAAAACGTTATTACACATCTGCAGCATTCATTTGGTATCCTTCAGGACAGAGTGAAAATACAAATTAATGTCAATGATATCGTTATGCCCATAGATAATGCTATACCATGCGGTCTGATTATAAACGAACTGGTTTCAAATTCCTTTAAATATGCTTTTCCAAATGAGAGAAAAGGTAACATTTTTATAAATGCGGCTTATGATGATATTAATGACAGATACTGGCTCACCGTAAGGGATGATGGTATAGGTCTCACGGAAGAGGTTAATCTTAAAGAAAGCACCACTTTCGGATTACAACTTGTTTCCACATTAGTTTCTCAGATGGATGGTTCTATCGAAGTTTTCTCCAAGAATGGGACTGAATACAGAATAACCTTCCGAAGCGCTGAATATCTGGATCGTTCAGCATTAAACTAATAGCCAATAAATTTCCGTATTTTAAAATTCTTATTAAATAGCTACTTTTGCTGTAAAGTTCAGTACTATTTCTCTGATTAAATACCCGGAGAGGTGGGTGAGTGGCTGAAACCAACGGTTTGCTAAACCGTCATAGGGGCTAAACCTCTATCGAGGGTTCGAATCCCTCCCTCTCCGCTCTAAGACTGAGTATTAAAATCTGTAGTTAATTATCTTATAAATCAACTTAGCTGTAAGAAAATCTGGAAAAGGGAAAGATTTCCTAGGGGCAAGTTCAACGACATCAAATCCTACTAGATTTCTTTTCTCACAGACTTTTTTAAGCAACCTCATAGTTTCAGCCCAGTAAAATCCGTTTGGCTCCGGAGTGCCGGTTGATGGCATTAGTGACGGGTCGAAGTAATCAACATCAAAGGTTATATAAACATTTTCGTCCAGAGTCTCGATTATTCTGTCAATCACTATTTCATTGAAGTTATGCTCTCTTATTTCATGAGCGAAGAATGTAGAGATTTTCTTGTCTTTTATGAAATCATATTCTTCCCTGCATAAAGCCCTTATTCCAACCTGTGTTATCTTTGTGGTGAATTCTGCCACACGAGCAGCAAAACAGGCGTGGGAATATTTGTTTCCCTCATATTCGTTCCTTAGATCTGAATGTGCATCAAAATGCAGTATAGAGAGCCTCTCATATTTTTCATAATGTGCCCTGATCGGTGCTGTAGATATAGTGTGCTCTCCGCCTATTGTAATTACAAATTTACCTTCCTCAATAAGTGCTTTAACAGAATTGTATATTAATCCGAGAGCTTCTTTAGCTTTTTGTTCTCTGAAAGAGATAGGTTTCAGTGTTACAATTCCATGTGTAAAACAGACTTCTTTTGCGGTTTCTTCATCAAAGAATTCGACATAATGGGATGCTTTTATTATTGCCTCGGGTCCCTTTATAGTACCTTTGCCATAGGATGTTGTTTTTTCATAAGGACAGGGTAGTATTGCTATAATTGAATTATTAAACGATGAATATTCCTTCGGGATGGAAAGAAAATTTTTTTTCTGAGGCAGAACTTTAAGACTTTTTTCTTGTTTCATCTGCCTGTGTTTACTTCTCTCCCGCCGAATTCATTAATGATAATCGAACGAAGTTTTTCAAAATTATCGTCAGATTTCATTGAGACGGGATCTTTACTTAGAGACTCTGAAACTCTGTCTCCAGTCTTTTCAGAATTTTTTTTACCTTCCTGCTTTTGGAGCTTCAAAGATATTTTATGTCCGAAACATTCTGATAGTTTTATGTTAAGATATTCATGGTAACCCTGAAGAAGTTCAACAGAATCTTCATCTGTTTCAATAACAAATATTCCATCACCGGCTTTTATAAACGATGAATTTTCTATTATACTGTAAACCCATCTTCTTTCTTTCTTTATTATATTCTTGATTTTTTCCCATTGGTCTGATAATGTTTCAGATTTGTTTTCGCTGTTATTGTTTTCTATTTCAGATACACTTTCAGCTTGATTTTCTAAATGTTCTTTACTTATTTCCTCTGATCCCGACGGCTGTTTTTTGTCTGATTTGTTGTCACCTGAGGAAGACTTTAAAAGTTTAAGTTCCTGAATCAGTCCGCTCAGGTCTTTCGTATCAGTAAATCTTATTAATTCAAGCAGAAGCACTTCAGCCAAAGTTCTCTGATTAGATGAATAACGAAGGATCTGTTCAGTCTGAATAATTAGTTTCAGTGAATTGAGGACTTCAATTTCAGTAAATTTTCCGATATAAGAGATATATTTATCCTTAACGGATGAGTCTTCATATATATGATCTGCTGAGCCAGACACTACTGCTGTCAATATATTGCGGTAGTGTTCCGCAAGGTTACTTATTATCCCAGTCGGTTCATAGCCTCTGTCTATCAGTTCAGCGAAATAGTTAAGAATACCTTTGGAGTTTTTTTCTTTTATAAGATCACTTATGTTGAAATAAATATCTTTATCAGGTAGGTTAAGGAAAAGTTTCAGTTTATCATAGGTTATGTTATTTTCGCAAAATGCAGAAGCCATATCGAAAAGTCCCTGAGCGTCTCTCATAGAACCATCGGCTTTCTTTGATATCAGGAAAAGGGAATCTTCATCAATTGAAATTTTTTCATGTTCTGCTATGTGTTTCAGACGTGATTTTATTTCATCTATGCTGAGCCTTTTGAAATCAAATCTCTGACATCTGCCGGCTATTGTTAAAGGAACTTTTTCTGCTGCTGTTGTGGCAAATATAAACACTATATATGGAGGCGGCTCTTCTAAGGTTTTTAAAAGTGCATTAAAGGATGCACCGGTGAGCATGTGGACTTCATCTATTATGAAGATTTTATATTTTGAACGTACAGGCCCGTATTTCACCTTTTCTTTCAGTTCCCTTATATCCTCAATGTTTCTGTTTGAAGCTCCGTCAATTTCGAAAACATCAGGGTGACTTCTGTTATCATTTGAGATTTCAATACAGCTCCGGCAACTGTTGCATGGTTCTCCCTCATCTGAAGGATTTTCGCAGTTAAGGGTTTTCGCAAGTAGTCTGGCAACTGTGGTTTTTCCTACTCCTCTAGGACCGGAAAAAAGATAAGCGTGTGAGACCCTGCCCTTTTTTATGGCATTTCTCAGGGTTTTGGTTATAAATTCCTGTGATGTAACTTCCTCAAATTTTGAGGGACGCCACTTACGGGCTGTAACCAAATATGTATTTTCGTTAAATAGTTCACCAGACATTGTAAACAATATTCTCCGATTTAAATCTAACTTTCAAGTTAAAATTATTTAGATTGACCGTTTAAGTTTTTTAGTATTCATATTTGATTTCGGGGCTTTGATCATTATTTTCAAGTTTAATTATGTCAGAAAGATTTTTTTGAATATATTTTAAAACAGAGTTACCTACAAGTTCATCTATTACACTTCCTCCGGGAACTGCATAATAGCTGATCTTATACCTTTCTCCGATTTTACATTCCTTTTTTGCATATTCTATTGTATTGTAAAGCCCTCCGATCTGGTCAACAAGTTTTTTTCTGAAAGCGTCTGAGCCAAGCCAAACCCTGCCCTGAGCTACTTCTTCAATCTCTTCTTTACTCATCTTTCTTCCTTCGGAAATTGCCTCTATGAATTTATCATAATAATAATTTATAATGCCTTGAATAATTTCTATTTCTTTTTCATCAAGTTTTCTTGCTGAAGTACCTATTTCAGAGTGTTGCCCTCTGCTGAAGGTTTCAACTTTTATTTTCTGATTACTGAGCAGACTGTCTAAATTGAGTCTTGAGGTGAAAACTCCTATACTTCCCGTAATTGTCAGATCATCTGCGAAAATCTGATCAGCGTTCACAGAAATATAATAGCCTCCGGAAGCAGCCGCACTTCCCATTGATACATAAAATGGTTTTTTATATTTCTTTTTAAGTCTTATGATAGCAGCATTTATTTCCGCTGAACCAAGAGCAGAGCCTCCTCCTGAGTCAACCCTTAATATAACAGCCTTGACCTTTGAATCAGAAAATGCGTCTTCAAGTTGCCTCACCACTGTTTCTGAACCCGTTGAACGTCCACCTCCGATAAACGGAATAGGTAATCTTATTGGAGACGGAGCTTCACTTTCACCAGTTGTAATTGAGCCATAAATTCCTATAACCGCTATTTTATCTGGTTCACTCCAGTTATTGTCCCAGAAATTTTTATTGTATGACTTAACTATCTCTGAAACGTTTGAGTTTTTTATAGCAATTTCCCGTGCATCATTATACCATCCTAACTTGTCCACAAGACCTAGTTTTAATGCTTCCTCACCCATTAGTGGCTGTGAGAGTTTTTCTTTTAAATTATCATTAAGCTGAATATTTCTGGAGTTGCTTACCTTTGAAAGCATTTTTTCATATCCTAAATCAAGCATTCTGTTTATTACTTCCTTTGCTTCCTGTGTTGTCGAATCAAGCAATCCCTGAAATGTCAGCTTATATTTACCTGCATAAAAATTCTGGAGTTCTATTCCGTATTTCTCAAGGAACTGTTTGTAATTAAATACTTCTACGCTTAATCCATAGAAAAGCATTCCTTCTTCAGGCATTACTACAGAATTGGCCGAACTTGCAAGAAAGTACTCTGCAGGTCCTGCATCCTGAGGGAAATAGGCAGTGATGTATTTTCCGGATTTCCTGAATCTCAAAAGCGCGGCTGAAAGCTCTTCAACCGCAGCATTTATAGGAAGTCTTCCTGTTGACAGAGGATAAATTTTAAGTAACATACCTTTTACTGAAGGATCTGCAGATGCATGATCTATTTCAGCAATAACTTCGTGGATACTTTGTCTGCCTTTTCCGAGTAAACCAAAAAATACATCCTCAGTATGATAATCCTGAAGGGTACCGGACAAGGTTATTTCTGTAATTTTCTTTTTTTCAGGAACGAGGCTTTTCTGTCGTTCAAAAGTCCAGGAGAAACCAAGAAGACTTCCCAAAGAACGATATTTAAGATTTTCGCTGTAATCACCTGAGTATGAGACTCTTGAAAATGAATTTGTATATCTGATGACTGAATTAGGCAGATTTACTTTCAGCCATCCGTTTATCTGGTTAGTGGATCCGGACTTATTGAGGTATTTGTGATTATGGATTGTGTAGTTTGCTCCCAAATACAATCCTTTTGCAAACTGAACGTCAATACCCAGCTTCAATGAATTGTTTTTCAGAATACTTTCATCCTGATATGAGTATATACTGAAGTCTGTCAAAAGTGTTAAGAGGTCATTTTTAAGAGGTCTGACTGCAATACCTAAAGTATAGCGTGGTGCCGTACCAATATTATTATTGGGCTGATATTCATTCTGAATTACAACTGATGACGAAATGAAACTGTAAGGTCTGAAGAGAAAACCTAAAGTAGCTGAGAATTTATCTTCAAATGTATAAGCTGGTTCCGTTATCCTGACGTTTTGCTTTATTATTTTAGCTTCTAAAGAAAGTCCAGAAGAAAAGGTTTTATTACCAAATCCCAAACCAAGGTTTAACTGATGAAGTGTTAAATTCCTTATCTTTGAGTTTCTGTATGCCAGTCCAAGCGGACCGGAATTTAATGAAACATCTGTTTCACTGAAGTTGATTTTTCCTCTGTAGTTCTCAAGAAATCCGGTAAGGGTTAAATTAAGCCTGTGTCCGAGACCTAGAACTGCCGGATTATACCTGAAAGCATGAGAGCCTTCATCATAGGCAGAGAACAGATAAATTTCATTTGCTGGGTTGGAAAGATTAACAGACTGACTGAATGAGTTGTAAACGAAAAAGAATGTTATAATTAAAAGGTAAAATTTTTTCATAGAGAGATTTCTTATTAATGTTTTGCTAAAATAAAAATAAAAGACTTAATAAGAAATCCGAGCCATGAACTTTTATAATACAGGTATTTTAACGGGAAAGTCTCCTGATGAAAGCATCTTTGAAACCTTTGCTCCTGATTCTTTCAAGGTTTCTGTTAGCTTCATCCGTTGTATGAAAGTTACCGTATGTTATTCTTGTTATGTTATCGGACTCTCTGTAATTTACACTGCCAAGTATTTGCCGCGACCTTTCATAGAAGTTGTCTGCATTGGTTTTATCACCAAAAGCACCTAACTGGATTTCATAGACTTCATCAGAGAGTTCATGCTGGAGTGTTATGTTTTCAGATTCGGAATTACTATTTTCCTGAGAAGCCATTGTTTCATACCGTGGCTGGTTATCAGATGGTTCTACTGGTTCTTCAATTATTTCATAGTTAGTAGAATTGCAGGATACTATTATAAGAAATGTGAAAATAAAAGATAATATTTTCATACTTTCTCCTCTTTTTAAATATACAATTTGTCTTATGATTATTCCATCACTATAACTGCTAAATTGAAATTTCTAGCTGACTTTGTTTGTTAAAATCATTGAAAATCCGTTTTTATTAAGCTAACTTTAAAAAATGCATAATAGTTTTTTCGGTAATTTAACGATATCGGTAAGGTATTTGCTACTTTTATTTCTCGTAGGGTGTTCGACTTTCAGATATAAAACCTACGATGAAAAGGAAGTTAAAAACAATGAAGATCCGGAGCCGGACTATAACATAACGCTTGATCAGGATTTTCAGGATTTTACCACTTTTATGTTTTTAGGTAACCGCATTGAAAATTTCAGTACGTACTTCAATACTTACTATAATGCCACTGAAAACTTTGACAAAGCCTATGAAGATTATTCCAACAGGGTTCTACTCAAATATAATGAAAGACTGGAATATATACTTGAAAGACCGACTCTTCCTCAGGAGGCAATTGATAATTTCAACAAGGCAATTGAAAAAGCTTCAAAGGTAATTCAATATCATAAAAGCAGTGATTTCATGGATAAGTCTGTTCTGCTGGTGGGAAAGTGTTATTTTTATTTAGGTGATTACCTGAAGGCTGAAAGGAAATTCGGTGAATTCATTTCACGTCTTTCTGCAAGCAAATACATAGATGAAGCTTTACTTTATTTGTCAAGAACTCAGCTAAGATTAGATAAGACAGAACAGGCTTTAAGCAGGCTTGAGATGCTCACTAAAAACTCAAAGGACAGGCAGGTTGTTTCAGAGAGTTATCAGTCTATTGCTGAATATTATCTAAGCAGGAAAGATTATGAAAGAGCAGTTAAAAACTTTAAAAAAGCCATTGAGTTTTCAAACGATAAGGAATTTAAGGCTCAGATGCAGTATCTCACAGCATCAGTAATTGCAAAAACGGATCCGTTAAAGGCATCCCTGGAATTTGAAAAAGTACTTGACTACAGAACTTCCTATGAACTTGAATATTTGGCTAAACTTAATATGGCCAGAAATCTGATTCTTTGCGGGAAGTTCGGTGCGTCTTATAATTTACTTGAGGACCTTTCAGTAAAATATAAAGACAATACAGAGTATCTTGGACAAATTGATTTTCTTAAGGGATTTCGTTTTGAGAAAAAAAATGAGACAGGGAACTTCCTTAAATACTATTCAATGGTGATGAAAACGTATCCGGGAACAGCTGTGGCTGCTGATGCTTCCTACAGGACTGGTTTATATTATGAATCTCAGGGGAGTTATCTTGATGCTTTCAGATACTATAAATATTCAACCGAACAGAACACAAATGGTCAGTTCAGCACGGAGGCATTTAAAAAGAAGAATATTTTCCAGAAATATTTTGAACTTCATTCTGTTCTCACAGGAGAGAAAATCAATACCGACTATGACGTAAAATTTAAACGTAACACCAGCAAGGACTCTGATAAAAGGCAGGAAATAGAAAATGAAATTAAGGGCAACGAAGGTGAAGGTAAACCCGGTGGATTAGCAAATAGCAATGACTCTGTAAGGATAGAAAATGAGAAAAAGGCAAAAGCTAAGTTTGAGTTAGCAGAGCTTTTCCTGTATGAGATAGGGAACTCAGATTCAGCTGAGTATTATCTGAAGGAAGCTTATTCATCTTCTGAAGATTATGATTTCAGGGCAAAGGTACTTTTCGCTATGGCTGCTTTTTACAGAAGCAGTAATGATCAGATGAAAAGCGATGAAATTTTAACACAGATTATCTCTGAATACCCTCTTTCTGATATTGCAGTTTCCAGCAAGAAGCTGCTTAATATACCAGTTGAGGAAGAAAATTATGTCTCTGATCCATCCGACAGCCTTTTCTTCATTGCAGAGAAGAGTTTTATAAATAAAGATTATGAGAACGCATTGATAGGGTTTTCAAAGATAATTTCTGCATATCCGTATTCCAGAAAACTTGATAAAGCATTTTATGCAGCCGGCTGGATATATGAAAATGTATTTATGAAACCGGATAGTGCGTTCAGATATTACTCCTCGATTCTTGAATTATCTCCTAATTCTGAGTATGCTATGGCAGTTGCCGATAAAATATCAGCTTACAATTCTTATTATTCGCCTGATACCAATATTTCTGTTCCTGATACCGGTAGAATAAATCCAGAACAGCTTTTAAAAGAACTTGAAGTTTCACCGGAAGAAAAGCCGGAGTTGATACCGGAAGACGGTTCGGTGCCTAATATACCAGATATCATCAAGGAAGATGAAAAGGAAATTAAAAAGAATCCCAAAAAATGAATTCAGACTCCTGTATTTTCTGCAAGATAGTAAATAAAGAAATTCCATCGGAAATAGTACATGAAGATGATGAACTTCTGGCTTTCAGGGACATCTCTCCTCAGGCACCGGTTCATTTGCTTATAATTCCCAAACAGCACATAAAGTCAACTGAAGAGATAAATGATTCAAACTGTCATATCGCAGGAAAAATCATTTCACTTGCTTCGTCATTGGGCAGAAAGTTAAAACTTAACTCTTACAGACTTGTTTTTAATACAAATGAGTCTGCAGGACAGACGGTTTTTCACCTTCACTGCCATTTACTTGCCGGAAGACAAATGAATTGGCCACCGGGGTAATTTATATATGGTTATAAGGATTCTGGCTAATATTTTACTTTTCTTTATCTCTTCCCCTGAACTCTATCCCCAGACTTATTCCATACAACAATATCTGAATATAAGGGGTGCCTCTTCTCCCCAATATTCATTTGATGACAAAAAAATATACTTTATTCAGTCAGTTACAGGAAGTTCTCAGATCTGGATGTTAAAAGAGCCTGCAGGCTGGCCTTTTCAAATTACTTTTTATTCAGACAGAATAACTGCCTATTCGGTGAATCCGAGTAAAGATCTTATATTTTTCAGTAAAGATGAAGGGGGTTCGGAGTACAGTCAATTCTTTCTTGCAAGCGGTGACGGAACTAATGTGAAAATGCTTACCGGTAATGAGCCCAAGGTTCTTTATGGTTTCGGAAGGTGGAGCGATGACGGTAAATTTTTCACTTACTACTCAAATAAGAGGTCACCTTATTTTTATGATATTTACATATATGATTTAACCGAGAACTCTCATAAAATGGTTTATTCAAGTGATCATTCCAACTATCCTTCTGTGATTTCGCCAGACGGGAAGAAAATGATCATTTCAAGGTCTTACAATACCTATGATAACGATCTCTATATACTTGACATTGCCACTGGTGTGTTGAAGCTGTTAACACTTCATGATAATCTTAACGAACCTTCAGAATTTTATGCATACTCCTTTTCAAAAAAAGGAGACAAAGTTTTCATTACAACTAATTATAAGAACGACTTTTTCCGTATAGCCTTGATAGATCTGAATACAGGAAAGATTGATTATCCTGTATATGATTTCCTTTCAGCTTATCAAAACATGGATGTGAGCAGTTTGTTTTTTTCTCCGGATAAAAATAAAATGTGTGTGTTAATAAATGACAGAGGATATGACAGACTGTTCGTATATAATCTCAAAGGGAATTTCCTGTATGAAATTCCAGATGAAATTCAAAGCTCAAGTATAACAGCACTGAGGTTTTCCAATAATTCGGACAGACTTATAGTTGGAATAAATTCAGCCAAGAATCCATCTGTTCTTTATGAATGGAATCTTGAAAATAAAACTATGGTTCAGCTTACTTTTCCAAGTCTTGCCGGTATAGATCCGAAAACTTTCCTTGAACCAGAACTGATTACCTTCAAGTCTTTTGACGGTCTTGAGATACAAGCTTTCTATTATAAACCATACAATGCGGAAAAAGGTAAAAAATTTCCTTGTATCATTTCAATTCACGGTGGACCTGAGTCACAGGCTGTTTATGGATTTGATCCAATATTTCAATATTTTCTAAATTCGGGTTACGCTGTTATTGAGCCGAATGTAAGAGGCAGTACCGGCTATGGGAAGAAGTTTGCAGCTATGGATAATGTCTATTTCAGAGAAAATGCAGTGAAAGATATAGCTTCACTCAGAGATTATTTAGTTGCTACCGGAGAGATAGATGAAAATAAAATTGCAGTTATGGGCGCTAGTTATGGAGGTTATATGGTTTTGGCTTGTCTGACATTGTATCCGGAACTGTTCGCAGCTGGAGTTGACATAGTTGGTATATCAAATTTTGTTACTTTTCTCAGAAACACAGCTGATTACAGAAGGAGTAACAGGGAAAGTGAATACGGAAGCCTTGAGAGGGATTATGATTTCCTTCAGAGTATTTCTCCTATTAACCGTGTTGAAAATATCAAAGCACCTCTGATGATCATACATGGAAGGAACGATCCACGGGTACCTGTTTCGGAAGCTGAGCAGATGTATGACGCAGTGATAAAAGGAGGTGGGGTAGCTGAACTTATTATTTACGAAGATGAAGGACATAGCATATCTAAACTGAAAAACCGTTTAGACCTTTATCCTAAAATTGTAAATTTCCTGGACAGATATGTCAGAAATAAGTAAGATTATTCATAGTTTTTAATAAATTTAATAATCTAAAATAAGGGAGTAAGAAATGCTTTCAAAAAAACTTGAAAAGGAACTTAACAATCAGATGAACAATGAGTTCTTTGCTGAATATGAATATCTTTCAATGGCAGCTTATTTTCATTCGATAAACCTGGATGGTATAGCTAATTATTTTCACGTGCAGGCGCAGGAGGAACATTTTCATGCTATGAAAATTTTCCATTTCATTCTTGATAAAGGGGGAAAGGTTCAGCTGCAGCAAATAGCACAGCCGGATATTGATTTCAAATCACCACTTGATGTTTTTGAGAAAGCTCTGGAACATGAGAAGAAAGTGACGAAGTCTATAAACAAACTAATGGATGAAGCTATAAAGGAAAATGATCACGCTGTTAATTCTTTTCTGAGGTGGTATGTGGACGAGCAGGTGGAAGAAGAAGCTCTGGCAGGAAAATCTCTCGGAAAAATGAAACTTATAAACGGACAGGGCGAAGGGCTGCTGATCCTTGATCAGGAATTTTCTCAAAGAACTTTTACAGTTCCAAAGGAAAACTAGTAAATTAAACTAAGATCATGTTACAAGGTTTTCAGATTGAAGGCAATATTGTAGATATAATCAGGAAAAAGATATATTATGGTCTTGTGACTGTTTCCAATGGCAGGATAGAATCAATAAATAATTACGGAGCTGTTTCAAGTTCTGCTTGCTATATACTTCCCGGATTTATTGATTCTCATGTTCATATAGAGAGTTCCATGCTTGTGCCTTCTGAGTTTGCCAGAATAGCTGTATGTCACGGAACAGTTGCTACTGTCAGTGATCCTCATGAAATAGCCAATGTTCTTGGTATAAAGGGTATTCGTTACATGATAGAAAACGGCAGGAAAGTACCCTTTAAGTTTTATTTCGGTGCATCCTCATGTGTACCGGCAACTTCATTTGAAACTTCAGGTGCTGAAATTGATGCTGGTGGAATACGTGAGCTGTTTGAAAAAGACAAGCTGAAATATCTGAGCGAGATGATGAATTATCCCGGTGTTATTAACAGAGACCCTGAAGTTATGGAGAAAATTAAAATTGCCAGGGAGCTTGGGAAACCTGTTGATGGGCACGCGCCGGGACTTAGAGGTGAAGATGCCAGAAGATACATAGAAGCAGGTATATCGACAGACCACGAATGTTTTACACTTGAGGAAGCTCTTGATAAAATAAAATACGGAATGAAGATTATTATAAGAGAGGGATCTGCAGCTAAAAATTTCCAAGCACTCCATCCTCTTATCAGATTACATCCAGATAAAATTATGTTCTGCAGTGATGATAAGCATCCAGATGATCTCATAAAAGGACAGATAGATAAAATAGTCTCACGTTCTGTTGCTATGGGATACGATTTATTTGATGTTCTTGGTGCAGCATGCATGAATCCGGTCATACACTATAAACTTGATGTTGGTTTACTCAGAGAGAAAGATCCGGCGGATTTCATATTAGTTAATAATCTGACTGATTTCAAAGTTCTGAAAACATATATAAACGGAATACAAACTTCAAATGAGGGAAAATCACTTATTGACAGAGTAGATGCTGAGGTAATAAATAATTTCAATCTGGAGGAGACAAGTTCTGAGGATTTTAAAATAAAATCAAACGGCAGGGATAAAGTCCTTATCAGGGTAATAGATGCAATCGATGGTCAACTCATAACAGGTGAATATCATTACTATGCAAAAGTAAATAACGATGAAATTCTTTCTTCTGTAGAAAATGATATTCTGAAGATAGCTGTTATTCAGCGTTACAGTAATTCAGTTCCATCGGTGGGATTTATCAGGAATTTTGGTTTAAAAAAAGGGGCTATCGCATCTTGCGTTGCACATGATTCTCACAATATAATTGCAGTTGGAGTCAGTGATGAAGACTTATCAAATGCTGTAAATGCAATTATAAAAAACAAAGGAGGGATATCTGTTTCTTCTGATGGAAAAACAACTCTGCTTCCGCTTCCGGTTGCCGGGATAATGACAAATCAGGATGCCTACAGTGTTGCTGAACTTTATACAAGAATTGATAATGAAGCCAAAAAACTTGGTTCTCAACTTCATTCGCCTTTTATGACTCTTTCATTTATGGGTTTACTCGTAATCCCAAAGCTTAAAATAAGTGATAAGGGGCTGTTTGACGGTGAGAAGTTTAAGTTTACGGAGATTTTCTTATAAGTTTTAAGCTTTGTTATTACAGTAATTTACTAAAGCTATAAATTTATTAATCTATCTGAATAACGTTTTCAAGGTATTCCCTATTTTTCAGCCAGTGCTTATTTTTGTTTGTATGTTTTATCAACCTGAGCATTTTAATATGGCATCAAATCATAAACCGGTATCAGTTTTCTCTTCTAGTAATTCTGCTATAATTTCAGTTGCGAAGTCCCTGCTAAATGAATCTGGGATAAAGTTTACCGTTTCCGGTAATGGTGTTACAGAAATATTTGTTACCGGAGATGAAGATGTTATCAAGGCCAGAAAAATATTAATGGATCTTGAAGAATTGGATTTTCAGGAATAAATTTTCTTTCAGGATTTGTTTTTAAACAGCGGAGTCCGAGGGTTCCGCTATTTTTTTAATTAAGCTTTGTCTCTATAAAATACGGAAGCATCTTCCTCCAGGAGGGCCAGTCGTGAGGAATATCGTAACCCCAGAGATCAAGTTCATGTTCTATTCCCTTAGCTTTAAGGATATTTGAGAGGTTTATAGATGCATTTGGGTTTTCATAACTTCCCTGTCCGGTAGTTATGTAAATATGCCTTTTGCTTCTGATTTGATTGAGTATGTTATCATCATTCAGGTTTGAAAGGTAGTCAACCGGAGAATTGAAGTAAACATTCATATCGTAATATCCCTTGGAATAATCTTTTAAATCATAAGACCCGCTCATAGCTATGGTACCTGCAAATAAGTCCGGCCTTCTGAAAAAAGTATTTGCTGCATGCAGGGCTCCGAATGATGCACCTGTTGTAATTATTTCTACATTATCCCCACATATAGTCTTTATAAACGGAACAACTTCTTCTGTAATGTATTGGTTAAACTGCTTATGTCTTTCGGATTTATATTCGGGATGATTGTTGTCGTTCAGCCAGCTTTCGTTGTTGATACTATTGATTGAGAAAGCTCTTATTTTGCCTGAGTTAATATAGGGTGAAATTGCATCAATCAGATAGAATCTTTCATATTCAAGAAAATCTGCTGCTGCTGTAGGGAACATCAGTAAGGCATATCTGCCACTGTGACCATAAACTGCAATTTCCATATCTTTCTGAAGATTCGGACTCCACCATTTGTGAATTTCTCTTTGCATATTTTTTAAGTTTTTGTTAACTGGATGGAATGCAAAAATAAAAATAAAATTAACGATATGAAAGATATTTTTAGCATAGAATTATCAAATCCATATATTTATTATTACATAATAATTTCTGAAATTCGTCAAACTTCATGTTTTCCCTGCTAGAAAGACATATTTCAGAATTTACTGCTATGAAGATAGAGTTCGCAGATTTATTAAGTAATATTTCAGATAAGAAATTCAACAACAGGGCTTCAGATAAGACATGGTCTGTTGCAGAGTGTGTAGATCATCTGATAATTACAGGGTATGAGTATTCTCAATTATTTGAAAGAGCTTTAAATGAAACTCTTGAGAAAGAATATTTTTTAAACGGCAAACTTAAGGGAAGCTGGATTGGAAGGAGGTTTGCAAAATCTCTTGAGCCTCCACCGGGAATCAGACTTAAATCGCCCGTACGATGGAAACCTGCTACGGGAATTAGCAAGAGCAAGGTAAGTAATGCTATTATTCAGCTCCAGGACAGGTGGATTGAGCTTATTGAAAAATCAGATGGACTTGACATTTCAAGAGTAAAATACAGTTCTCCGGTTACTAAGCTAATTAGGTTTACAGCCTATGATATGATTATAATAAATTTAGCACATCAAAGAAGACATCTCTGGCAGATAAGAAATATATTGAAAAATTTTTCATAAATTTTATTTAAAAATAAAGGAGGTTAGTTATGTCACTTTCAGCTTTTAATTTCAAACAATGGATTGAAGAAAACAGGCATCTTCTCAAACCGCCTGTTGGCAATAAATGTATGGTTGACGGAGATCTGATTGTAATGGTTGTTGGAGGCCCGAATGCAAGAAAGGATTATCACTTTGAAGAAGGTGCTGAATTTTTCTATCAGGTGGAAGGAGATATTGTAGTTAAAATAATTGAAGACGGTAAGCCAAGAGATATTCACATAAGGGAAGGAGAGGTTTTCTATCTTCCTCCGCGGATTCCTCACTCTCCTCAGAGACCAGCAAATACTGTCGGACTGGTTATAGAAAGGAAAAGAAGAGAAGGTGAACTGGACGGATTTCAATGGTATTGTGAAAACTGCGGTAAAAAGCTCTACGAGGAATTCATCAAATTGCAGAACATTGTAACCCAGCTTCCTCCAATATTTGAAAGATACTGGAACGATATAGATAAGCGTACATGTAAAGACTGCGGAACGGTTATGAATCCGCCGGAAAAGAAGTAACTATCTATATAACATATTATTTGAATGAAAATCGATGTTCACACACATATTCTACCAGAGAGCTGGCCTGATCTGAACTCAAAATATAATACTCAGGGATTTGCAACCATTGAGCACTATAAACCTTGTTGTGCCCGTATAATGATAGGTAACAGGATTTTCCGTGAAGTTACCTCTAATTGCTGGGATGAGAAAATAAGGCTTGTAGAATGTGACAGAGATGGAGTTACCATACAGGTCTTGTCAACTGTCCCTGTTATGTTTAACTACTGGGCACCAGCAGACCAAGCATATGACCTGGCAAGATTTCTTAATGACCATATCGCATATGTATGTAATCAACATCCATCAAGGTTTGTCGGATTAGGTACAATCCCTATGCAGGACTCATCACTTGCGATAAAGGAGCTTGAAAGGTGTATGGGCGAGCTTGGTATGGCTGGTATTGAAATAGGAACTCACATACATGGCAGAAATCTTGATGATGACAGTTTATTTGAAATTTTTGAAGCATGTGAGGAGCTTGGGGCTGCAGTGTTTGTTCATCCTTGGGATATGTTAGGCAGGGAAAGGATGCCTCAGTACTGGCTTCCCTGGCTTGTCGGAATGCCCGCTGAGACGTCCCTTGCTATATGTTCCATGATTTTCGGAGGCGTGTTTGAAAGACTGAAGAAGCTCAGAGTATGTTTTGCTCACGGCGGAGGGTCTTTCCCGTTTTCGATAGGCAGGATAGAACATGGATTTCACGTGAGGCCAGATCTTGTAGCTACTAAAAACAAAGTAAGCCCGAGAAATTATCTAGGAAGATTTTATCTGGATTCGCTTGTTCATGAAGAGATGGCTTTGAAGTATCTCATTGATTTAATCGGAGAAGATAATATTGTGATGGGTTCTGATTATCCGTTTCCTCTTGGCGAACACAGGCCGGGAGCTTTGATTGAATCAATGAATGAGCTTAACAATAAGGTAAAGGAAAAACTTCTCTGGAAAAATGCTTCTAATTTTCTGGGACTTGAAAAAATGATAAAAGCAGGTTTAATAAGACAATAAATCAACAATTGAAATTAATGAAATACACTTTATTTATCTTACTATTTATTTCATTTAGATGTTTATCAGATACTCTAATCACTTCAAGCGGACTTAAGTATATTATAATCTATGAAGGAAATGGCATTAAGGTTATCAGGGTAGGCCTACAGCCGACAGATAATATCAATGAAGGCCTCGATGTGGCTGCAGGACCTTTTCATCCTGCTTTCAGGCAATTAGTCGAGTCCAGGAGGATGCTAAACAGGATGGAAAGGAACATAATTGCAGATAAGCTCCAGGACTGCAGCAGGATGATCATATATACAAAAGAGAAACATTTTTCCGATGTTATCGGTCAGAAACGGAACAATATTGATTATTTAAAGACAAAGTACAATATTGGCAGAATAGATGTGAAATCCCTTGAATCTGCTTCAGATGATATGTTCAGGTTGGAAAAGAAAAGTTGAATAAAGTAGTAAAAGTGTACTTTAGTAAATGATTTCAAAGAAGTTTATAGGAATTATAAATATTTGTATAAAAATAAAGGAATTTTCTAGAATTTGAAGAATATATAAGTTAATCTTAATAAATTAAGAAGCATTTCATCGGGGGGAGAAAAATGCAAGTATTAAAAGTGTCTTCAGCTTCTCAGCCAAAATCGGTTGCAGGAGCGTTGGCGGCGGTTTTAAGGGAGAGAAACAGCGTTGAACTGCAGGCTGTGGGGGCAGCGGCGGTAAACCAGGCTGTGAAGGCGATTGCAATAACAAGAGGGTTTGTAGCGCCAAACGGAATCGACCTGATAGCTGTGCCGGCATTTTCAGAA
>JAOADS010000141.1 GCA_026417195.1 Ignavibacteria bacterium
GAACTATCCTAATCCTTTTAACTCTCAGACAAGGATAAGGTTTGACTTACCTGTTTTGTCTAATGTTAAGCTTGTAATCTATAATCAACTTGGTCAGGAGTTATTTAAACTAATAGATAATGAACAACTTGCTTCTGGAAGTTATGAAGCTGAATTTGATGCAACCAATCTATCAAGTGGTGTTTATTTCTACAGACTGATGACCGATGGATATACTAATACAAGAAAGATGATACTGGTGAAGTAAGTTGAGTAATAAATTTAATTTCAGGAAAGCAGGATGATTCAGACCTGCTTTTTTTTGTTCTGCGGGATTCTGTTTCTTGGGTAGTCAGCAATAATTAACTTTTTATACTAATGTTCAGTAATCTGTCTGTAGAATTTATCCGTCAGCCATTTTTTATTTGAAACAGACTGATCTGAATTAAGTTGCTTTAATATGAATTCATTTTCTGTGTAATCATATCTTGATGCTGAATTAAGAAGTTTCCTGTAATATTTAATAAAGTTTCTGTGCTTAATCTTCATAGCATCAGAAACCTCATTAGTGTTTGCAAGGAAATGTGAGAATGCATCCGTCAAAGAATATGCCTGTTCAAACATCTTCAGTTCATAAAATATTTTAAGTAAGAGATTTTTTATGTCCAGCTTATAGAGAAAAATATCGTAATTGATTTTCTTTATAACATCAAGAGCTTCCGAATATTTCTTTTCTTCGAACAATACATGTGCCGTCAGCAGATTCTTCATGGAATCCTGTAATTCATCGGATAGATATTTTGTATAGTTTTCCGAGAATTCCTTCAGCCACCTGATTTCTCCAAGTGAAAGTGCAAGAAGCATAATATTCCTGTAAAGAATAACAGACATCTTTTCATCACTTCCCGACCTGAAAGAATCTTTCTCCAGCATGAGTTTATAAATTTCAAATTCTTCTCTGCTGTAATCTGACTGCTCCCGCCGGCTCTTCTCAACGCAATATGATATTAAATCGTTGAAGAGATAATATCTCTCAGTTTCATCAAACAATGAAAAATTTTCTGTTACCAGAGTTTTCAGTTCTTTGAACAATTCTTCATTTTCAAAGTCAGCTAAACATGCATACGTCAGGTAATAAATTTTTAAAAGAGTATAATCTTTGTTTTTTGTTTCCCTGAGAGTTTCAAGTAGGTTCAGGATCTGAATATTTTGCTTCAAGGCATTGATTAAAACGTTATCAGCTTTAATATTATATCCGCTTTCCATAATAACTTCTTCTCTCATTCTTCTGAACAGCTTTATAAGAAAACTCAAAAAACTGTATTCATATATCTTTGTTTTCTGTCTGAGGAAACCTTCAAAATTGTTTTTAAAATTTTCGTAGTGAGCTTTTAGCTTCATTAGTTTTTCCTGATTTTCGTAACATGTTACACTGTTGAATTTTGTATCAGCTTCTTTGCTTAATTTTTCAGTCACACTGTTCAGTGAATCGGGCAGATTTTTTTCTCTGTAAACTTCTGCCTTTATAAAAAGTTTCTCAAATCTGTTCCTGTTCAGATAATCTGAAATCAGAAACTCTTCAGTTAATGTAATCATTTCAGACATAAGATTCTTCATTGTTTTATCATTGTATTTTCTTCCGTTATAAATCTTCCCGTATAACTTCGTTTTATCAAATTTTCGGAATTCCGGATACTGGGACTTTATAGCTTTATAAAGTTTAAAGGTTCTTGTACCAGGCAGGCTCCTGAGATAATTCCCGAATCTGCGGAACTCATCTTCGGAAAAAGACTTTAAAAGCCGTATAAGTTTTACATTTTCCACAGGGACTCCTTTTTTACTAAAATAGTCATTTTAGAACTAAATTTTAGCATAAATCCAAATATTATTATTATTATTTCAGGGACTTTTGCTTAAAAATTTCTTTTGACACGCATCATTTCAAAGTTAATTTTGTTCCGAGATTAATTTAACATTTATCAGAAAGGAAAAACAAAAATGATCAAAACAATTTCACTTTGTTCAGTTCTAATTACTCAACTTGTTTTCTCCCAGTGGTCAAACGATATCCGACTTACGTTTGATCCTGCCGGTTCCAGAACTTCTAATAATAATGCACGTTCATTGATATCAAGCGGAAGCGTACTTCATCTTGTATGGTTTGACTCCAGAGATGCAACTACTCCCGAGATTTTTTACAAAAGGTCAAGCGATTACGGAACGACGTGGTCGCAGGATTTTCTGCTTTCTACAATTAACAATGAGTCAATTCATCCCTCAATTAACGCATCGGGAAATAATACTCACGTTGTGTGGCATGATTTACGTGACGCAAACTATGAGATATACTATAAGTATTCGCCCGACGCCGGTCTTAACTGGGGACAGGACATAAGACTGACAAATGCTACCGGGGTTTCTCAATTTCCCTGTGTTGCTGCAAATACAAATTTCGTTCATGTTGTCTGGAATGACAACAGAAATGGTAATTACGAAATTTATTACAAGAGATCTTCAGATAATGGTGTAACATGGGGCAGTGATATAAGGCTTACAGATAATACTGCAAATTCACTGGGAGCAAATGTATCTGTTTTCGGAAATATTGTATATGTAGTCTGGTATGACGGAAGAGATGGTAATGACGAAATATATTTTAAAAGATCCTCAGATAACGGTGCAAACTGGAGCTCGGATACAAGGATTACAAACAATGCAGGCAATTCAATTAACCCTTGTATAAGTATATCTGGTTTGGTTATTAATGTTGTATGGCAGGACAACAGAGATAACAACAATGAAATTTACTTCAAACGCTCAACTGACGGTGGATTAAGCTGGCCATTGAGTGATACAAGGTTAACTGACAATTCTGCTGCATCTGAATTTCCTGTAATTTCTGCAGATGGCATAAAACTTTATGTCTCATGGTTTGATATGAGAGACGGTAACAGGGAAATTTATTATAAAAATTCCATAAACGGAGGAATTAATTGGAGCAATGACATAAGACTTACTAATGATCCGGCTACCTCATTTTATCCGCACATTGCAGTATCAGATTCAAGCGTTCATGTTGTCTGGTCAGATAACCGTATTGAAGGCTCCAATACAGAAATATATTATAAGAAAAACTTTGGTGGAAACATCACATCTGCCATCAATACAGCAACTGAAATTCCATTTGGTTTTTATTTAAATCAGAATTACCCCAATCCGTTTAATCCGAAAACCACGATCGGTTTCGGTTTACCTCATAGCTCCGATGTGGAAATTTCAGTTTATGATATGTCAGGCAAGCTTGTTGCAAATCTTTTAAACAGCTATTTAAACCCCGGCAGCTATGAAATTAATTTCAATGCATCAGCTTTATCAAGTGGTGCATACTTTTACCGAATAAAAGCCGGAGATTTCACTGAGGTGAAAAAAATGGTTTTAATAAAGTGATATGGAAGATTTAAAGTCATCTGAGTTTAAATCACAATTAAACGAAGTGAAAGAATTAAAACAGAAATTTGTAATGCTTGTAAAAATAAATGAATGAAGGGGATTTTAAGGAAGTGAAACTTGGTGATAACACACAAATCAAATATAAAGGAGAGTAATAACATGAAAACAAAAACACTCTTTGCTATAATGTTTCTTTCGGCAACTTTATTCGCACAGAATATTACAAACACACTTGGCACAAGCGGTATCTTTACCATAAAAGATAACACGAACACATTTTTCTCTCTTAACCAGTCAGACGGGACGATAAACCTTATGGATCCTCTTGGGGGCAGTCAGCGTGGTTCGATATTTAAAGGCGGAAGCAGATTTTTACACACTTATTATGGTAGCGGAACGGTTGGATTTAATACTTTTCTTGGAATAAATGCCGGGAATTTTACTCTTGGAGGCGTTGGCGTACAGGGAAGTTATAATACAGGTGTGGGTCATAGTTCATTAACATCTCTTTCTACTGGAAGTCAAAATTCAGCATTCGGTAATGCCTCTTTGTATTCCAATACAACAGGAAACTTTAATTCTGCCTTTGGAGATCAAAGTCTTTATAGTAATTCATCGGGAAGTATGAATACGGCATTCGGGTATGAATCCCTTGCCTATAATTCCACGGGAGATTCTAATACAGCATTTGGTAATCAGTCTTTATATTATAATCTTTCTGCAAAAAGAAATACAGCTTTTGGCAACTACACTATAATGTCAGTCAATCCGGGCTCTAATAACACTATATTTGGAAAAGACATAATGATAGAAAGTACATCGGGTTATAGTAATAACGGGTTTGGAAATGGTGGATACCCACACCGCCCACACCGAAGTTTCGAAAATTGTTTTTATGGTTCAGAAGCACGATCTGGAAATCCTCTCGGTGAATATACTAGTGCATTTGGTTATAAATCGCTTTTTTCATCTTGGCAACATGAGAATGCAGCTTTTGGAAGCTTATCTTTTAGAGACGGCAGTTCCGCAAGATATGGAACAGCTTTCGGGTATCAATCTTTATCAATATTACAACACGGGAATCATTCCTTAGGCTTTGGAAGTAATACGCAAACAAATTTTGGGTCATTTTCAGGAGTTGACAAAATTTCAATAGGGACAGATGTTCAACATTTTTCAATATCACCGAATATGCTTATGCTTGGAAAAAATATTACATATGCCGGAATACAGGTACCATGGTCTGTGACTTCTGACAGAAGATATAAAGATAAAATTACTCCTGTCAGTCTCGGACTTAGATTTATATTAAAGTTAAATCCTGTATCCTACATAAGGAAAAACGATGATAAAGGGAGAACAGAATACGGACTTATTGCTCAGGAAGTAGAAGAAGTATTGAAAAGCGAAGGCGTTGAAAACATTGGTATGCTGACAGTTACAGATGAAGGCGAATATCATCTGCGTTACAATGATTTAATCGCACCGATGATAAAAAGCATTCAGGAACTGAAAAAACAATTCGATTTTGAGCAAATTGAAATAGACAATCTCATAGAAGATAATATTAATATGAATACAAAATTATCAGAAATAGAAACCATTTATGAAAAAGTAAATTATACTAAGGAAAAGATTTTATTTATAGAAAATATACTTAATGAGGTTATAAAGTCTCATGCAGAAATTAAACTTGGTGAAAAATAATTTATACAGGAGATACATACAATGAAAACAAAATATTGCATTTTTACAATACTTATTTCAGGAACTCTCTTATCACAGAATATCACAAACACACTCGGCTCAAGCGGCGTTTTTACCATAAAAGATAACATAAACACGTTTTTCTCTCTTAACCAGTCCAACGGAACTATAAACCTTATAGGTCCGCTTGCAGGCAATCAGCGTGGTTCAATATTGAAGGGAGGTAGCAGATTTTTACATACTTATTACGGCAGCGGAACAGATGGCTTTAATACTTTCTTGGGTATAAATGCAGGGAACTTTACTCTTGGTGGTGTTGGCGTGCAGGGAAGTTATAATACGGGGGTGGGAGTTAATGTACTAAATTCTTTGACAACAGGAAGATATAATTCCGCATTTGGCTTTGAATCGCTTGCTTCAAATACCTCAGGTTCTCAAAATTCCGCTTTCGGTTATCAATCACTTTACTCT
>JAOADS010000142.1 GCA_026417195.1 Ignavibacteria bacterium
GCATTAGGATATGCTTCTATCCTTATATCGTAATTCTGAATTAAACTCGTTTTAAGATTAGGATTACCTGAAAAGTCCCCGTCTGTTACGTAATCAACAAAACCAAACGGCGCAAGTTCTCTTAATTCAGGTCTGGATACTGTTTGAGAAAAAGATGTTCTTATGTTAATCTTCTCTGATAAAGAATATATTAAGTTAACTGAAGGCAGATAATCATTTGTTTTAAGAAATACATCAATAGGGATAGGGACTATGGGCGACGTTCTGTCAAAACCTCTTAATTTCTGTTCACTGTATTCAAATCTAAGTCCGGCAATAATCCTAAACTTACTTACAGGAATATCAAATGAAATATAACTTGCATACAGATTTTCATTTGCGGTATATGAATCTGACGCATTTGTAACCTCTCTGTAATTTATTTTCAGAGAATCTATATTCTCTTCACCATATAAAACCTCAAGTGGCTGCGTCAGATCAACAAATGCCCCTAACCTTAAAAAAGGATCGAAACTCCTTGCCTTGAATCCCCTGTCTGTACCAAGTATGAAAGCTCCTAACTTTATCTTTGAAACTGCATCCTGCTTCCTGAGTTTCAGAAAATCAAATTCAACATCAAATCCTGCATTGCGGTTGATATCAAGCAGTCTTGAAAAAAATCTGTTCCCCACATTCGGATTTGGAATTGAAGTTATAGGTACTATATAGGGATCATCGCTGTTAAAGTCCTTTCTGTAATAAGCTCTTTTAAGATCAGGTTCATTTCTTGTTGATTCAGAATAGGATGCCTTCCAGTTCAGGCTCATATTTCTAAGTGGCTTAATGAAATGGGTTCCTGATAACATAGATGAGAAAAGCTTCCTCTCGGTGAAATGAGTCTTGTACAACTTCCTGTCTTCATCACCTATGGTATAAACTAAAATCCTCCATCCTTCCAGATACTCCGTTTCATCTTCTGAGGTAATGGAAAAAGTGTTTTTAAAGCTTAACTTAGAATTATCGCCTATCTTATAACTAAGATTCAATATTCCCCCGTTGTTGACTGAATACTCAGATGAATTACCTCTGAACTTTATTATCTGGGTCGTGTCGCTTTGAAACTCATTCCTTTCTATTGTTTTATTCGAAAACGAATTTCTGTATGAGTATCCGAAAATAATACCTAAAGGATTATTTAAAACTTTTATGTTATGTCCGATTGATAAATTAAAACCTGCATTCAGAGGAGCTTTTGTTTTACTTTGTTTCCAGTTATTTATAAACTGCTTACCGTAATTATTCAAACCAGTGAAAGGCATCTCGGGAAATCCGGACGGAAGAGACCTTGTTCCGTCATCAAGTCCGGAATTGAAAAATAACCATTTCTTCTGACCAGCCTGATAAGTAAGAAAACCGTCATTAAAAGTTGTTCCGCTTAGTATTCCTGTTGACGTGCTGAAATTTACAGTAAACTTATCCGGAAAATCCTTTGTTTGCAACTGTACAAGTCCTCCGGAGTAATTTCCCGGCTGATCAGCAGTAAAGGATTTTGAGACTACTATGTTATCAAGCAGAGATGAAGGGAATATATCAAACGAAAATGCTTTCTTATCCGGATCTGTGCTGGGAAGAAGAACTCCGTTAAGTGTTGTGTTATTGTATCTCTCACTTGTTCCTCTTACAAAAACGAATTTATCGTTCACTATGTTCACGCCAATGATTCTTTTGAGCACCTCAGAAGCTACAGCATCAGGAGCTCTTTTGATTTGTTGTTCACTAATACCGTCAGTTATTTTATCTGACTTTTGTTGTCTGAGCAAAAGCGCTGCCTCGTTATTTGAAGTCCTGTCAGCTTCTATTGTAACCGTATCAGTTACGGTTCCTTCAGGTTTTAAAATTAAGTTTACCGTAGCCACTTCGCCGGATTTAAGACTAACTTTCACACTCTGGGAAATATATCCGACATATGTAGCTTTTACGGTATGATCTCCTGCAGAAAGCCCTTCTATTGTGTAAGAACCGTCCATATCACTTGCTGCTCCCTTATTTGTACCTTCTATTTTAACAACAGCATCCGGTAAGACGCTACCACTGGAAGCATCATAAACCTTGCCGGTAATTTTCGAAGTTTGTGAATAAAGAGTGAAGGATATCAGCAAAAATACAAACAATAAGTAACTTTTAATTTTATACATGATTGTTAGTTTTTTCTTTTTTAAATTGAATTTACACAAAGTTTGCGAAAAAACATTAGCTATATGTGAGTTAAATGTTTAAAGAATATTAAGCAAAAAGTCTTATAAACGGTGGTTTTAGAAAGGTCTTAACAAAAAATTAATAAAACACACCGGAAATCTGAACTAGAAAGAGAAGTTTCTTAACAAATAAAAAACTTACTTTATATTCTTCGGTAAGGGGAGAAGAGTTAGAGTGAAGCTTAAAATATGTCGCTTAGATCCTTGTTTTTATATTTTTCTTTACTAACAAACTTAAGTAGTTTTCTGAACTCAGACGCATTGATATATCCGGGTATATTTATTAATTTTTGTTCTCCGTATTTAAAGACTATAAGCTTACCATCTGACTCAAGGAAAACTGTTGTAGGATAAGCTGCAGCACCAAAGTAACTTGAAAGTTCCGCTTCAGTGTATTTATTCCCATTGTACTCTATCTCCTTTGAACCTTCTGCATTAAGTCCTGTAACTATAAAAGCATCATCTAAAATCTTTTCCACCTTTTCATCCCTATAAACATCTTTATCCATTTTTTTACACCATCCGCACCAATCAGTAAATATTTTCACAACAACTTTTTTATTTTGCGACCTGGCTTTTTCTAAAGCTTCTTCAAAACCTTGCGGAAAAATTTTAACATAAAGAACAATTAAGCCTATAAACAGGTAATGAATTTTCATAATAAGTTAATTTTAAATTATTTTTTTCTGGATGATCCCAATCACATGATCATAAACAAATTCTGCACTAATATCTTCCATACATTTATGACCATTCGGACAATCATTAATTCTTGTAAGATTACATCCAAGACAACTAAGACCTTCATTTCTTAATATTAAGGAATTTTCGTCCTCATGTCCCTGAAGTTTGGGATTCGTCGGACCGAAAATCGTCAGCAACTTACCACCAGCAGCCCAGACCAGATGCATAGGACCAGAATCATTGGTTATAAACAGCTCACATCTTACTCCCAGAGCAGTCATATATCTAAGGTTAACTCTCGGAATGATTTCAGCATCATCTCCCGCAGCATTCTTTATCTCCTGAACCAGTTTAAGTTCATTTTCATATCCCCAGAACAAGAACACTTTAAAATCTTTTACAAGTAATTTCGCAAGTTGCTTGAACTTATCAAGAGGCCATACCTTTGTAGCCCATGTCCCGCAGGGATTAAGTCCAATAACTTTCTTACCTTCGGGATTATTTGCATGGAAAAACTTCTCTGCAAAGTCGAAATGCAGCTGATTTAAATATATCTTTGGACTGGAGGTTATGATATCAAGTCCAAGTCTTCTCAATGCATCAAGATTAAACTCTATGTTATGGACATCACTGCTTCTGGATTTTACCTTTATGTTATAGGCAAATCTTCTCCAGCCGAAAGGAAAGCCAACTCTGTATTTAGCATCACTGTTGAAAGTAATAAGTGCTGTTCGGGGATTTGATAGCAGATCTATAATCAAATCATATTTCTGATGGTTTATGTTCTTCAAAAGACACAGAGAACTATCTCCCAATGATAAATCATAGGTAAGCAAACGATTTAAGAAAGGATTATCTTTCAATACTTCGCTGCAGAACCTTTGAGTAAGAAAATTTATTTCAGCATGAGGGAAATTATATCTGAGATTTTCAATAACCGGAGTAGCAAGCAAAACATCACCTATGGCTCCAGTCTTTATAACCAGTATCTTCTGTACCCTGTCTCTATCAAACTTCATGATATTTCAAACATGTTCAAGAATTATAAAATTATTCTCCTTTGGAATTGATGAATCATTTAAATTTATAAACTGACTTTTATAAGGGAATTCACATAATTCATAAAGTCTGCACCTGCCGCAGAGTGGTCTTGAAGCTCGGCAGATTTTTCTGCCATATCTGATCAAAAGTCTGTGGAAAAGGAATTTCTTCCCATCAGGTATGAGATCTTTAATTTCATAAAATGTTTTATCTGGAGAACTTGTTTTAACCAGTCCCAACCTGTTAACTATTCTGTGAACATGGGTATCAACGGGAAAAACATCTCTCCCGAGCCCGAATGCAAGAACGCAGGATACGGTTTTAATTCCAACTCCTTCAAATCCAAGAAGCTTTTTGTAAATTTCTTCATTATCAAGATCCCTGATATCATTCAGGCTGAGTTCCTTATTGGAGTCGGAAATCTTATTCAGCAGTTTTTTTATAGCCTTTGCCTTCTGATTACCAAGTCCGCATGTTTTTATTGATCTGGCTATATGTCTGACCGGTGCATTTTTAACCTCTCGCCAGCTTCTGAAATCTTTCTTAAGATTTTCGTAAGCCCTGAAACTTGCTTTATCAGTTGTATTCTGTGAAAGTATCGTAGCTATTAATACATCAAGTGGATCTGTCTTTGAAATATAAGGTTTTGTATCAGGGAATTCTTTTTCTAGTAGTTTTATAATTTTTCTTATCTTCTGGCTAACTAATTTCAATTTGAGAGAAGTCAGAATTTAAGCTCAATCTGTAAAGCCAGACGGTTTCTCAGATCACCTTCTATTTCATCGTTACCCGAGCCAATTGACTTTGCTCCTTCTATTACAGTCTCGGAATACTTCGCTGAAAGCTCTAAAAAACTCAGAGGTCTGTATTTTAAAAGTACATACCACCTCCTGCCTTTCCCATACAGTCCCTGATTAGTTACTACACCGTTAATCTCATTTTCATATTCATATAATCTTGAATCATATGAGTCAGTCTGGAATATTATAAATCTCCAATCTAATATCACACTTCTGAAAGGTTTTACCCTGAAATCTGAAAACAGCAAGATTCCTTTCTCAGAAGGCAAAAGACCTTCATTGCTGACAAAAACATATTCAGCTCTGCTTCTTATCCGGAAAGAAGAAAACAGTTCATAATCAATCTGAATGCGGTAATTAGTCTGGCTTCTTGTGTATATTTTTCTTACTTCAAGTCCGTTACTATCAAATGTTCTGGTTACATCTTCCTTGTTTTCATGTTTATATTTCGTGTAAGCTTTCAGATTTTTAGCAACTTTCCACTCTGTATAAAGCAGAAAATCATTTCCCCTTGTTGGCATTGGAATAAAGAATGTCCTGTAAGGAAATTTATACTGATCAAAATATGCATTTACAGTAACAAGTTTTGGAATTCTGAATCTTATACCTGAATATATCCCAAACTCATTCTGTGTAACACCACTTCTTTCTCCAAATCCATAGGAGTGTAGCATATTAAAATTAGCCGGATAATTTCTTATCATAAACAAAACATCTGCCAGCCTGAAAAAAGACATTTTAACTCCGCTTATTCCTCCAACCTTGTCTGACTGGCTCCTCGCCCATTCACCGAATAAATTTACATTACCAGATAAAACCATATCATAATC
>JAOADS010000143.1 GCA_026417195.1 Ignavibacteria bacterium
TGGCTGTATCATGCCGGGTTTTGAAAGAGATGATATTGAACGTTTAAGGAGGCTTTATGATTTCAGGGAGAAGGTAAAGCTACCGGTTGAATGGCTTTCAGGCAGTGAAGCCCGAGAAGTTGAACCTTTTCTTTCACCAAGATGTATAGGTGCAGTCTGGATTAAAGATGATGCACAGATTAATAACAGGCTTTTGCTTAAAGCATTAATTGAAGCTTGTATAAGATCCGGATGCAGTCTGAACGAGTATTCATCGGTTGAGGAAATTATAATTGAAAGTAACACAGTTAACGGAATTGTTGTGTCCGGCAGATCCGAAAAGTTTGATATTATCGTTTTATGTGCAGGCGCATGGTCAAGACTTCTCAGTGGCTTGCCTGAAAATCTAATTCCACCGGTCAGACCTGTAAAGGGACAGATTATAAACCTTAAGCTGAACGATTCATGTGGTCTCACGAAAGTGGTAAGAGCTCCCGATGTATATCTTTTACCAAAGAGTGACGGAAGGCTTGTTGTTGGTGCAAGTGTTGAGGATATGGGATTTGATACTTCTCCGACAGCTGGTGAGATATTCCGCATGCTTGAAAGAGCATGGGAAGCAGTTCCGTCGGTTTATGATCTGCCTGTTGAGTCTATTGAAGCTGGCTTAAGGCCAGGTTCACGTGATCATATGCCAATAATTGGTGATTGCGAGGTAAGTGGATTATACTTTGCTACCGGACATTACAGGAACGGAATATTACTTGCACCGGTAACAGCTTACGAGCTTTCGGATCTCATTGTAAACGGATTTAAATCCAGCGGGATTGAACAATTCTCTATATCAAGATTTTACAAGACTGAAACAGTTAACTAAATCACAGAATCAAATTATGAAAATAAGAATTAACGGACAGGAAAAAGAAGTCAAGAATTCCATAAACCTGAAGTCGCTTATATCAGATGAGCTTAAAACTAAATCAACTGATGGTATTGCAGTTGCACTGAATTACAACGTCATATACAGGCAGGACTGGGAGAAAACTGTTATTAATGAAGGTGATGAGATTGAAATTGTAACAGCAATGCAGGGAGGGTAGAATGAACGATAATCTGATAATAGCTGGAGTAGAGTTCAGGTCACGGCTTATTCTCGGAACTTCAAGATATCCGGATCCAAACACAATGCTTAAGGCTCTGGAGGCAAGCGGGACTGAAATTGTTACTGTTTCTATCAGAAGAGTTGATCTGAACAGTGAAAGCGGAGGCATACTTTCGCTTATAGACAGAAATAAGTATCGGATACTTCCAAACACAGCAGGATGTTATACTGCCCGTGAAGCAGTATTCACTGCAAATCTTGCAAGGGAAGCCTTAGGCACTAACTGGGTGAAACTTGAGGTTATCGGAGATGATGAAACTCTATTCCCTGATGTTCCAGAACTTCTGAAAGCTGCTGAAGAACTTCTGTCAGAAGGATTTGTTGTTCTGCCTTACTGTAACGATGATCCTGTAACCTGTAAAAAACTTCAGGATATGGGGTGTGCTGCTGTGATGCCACTTGGTGCTCCTATAGGCTCAGGTATGGGGATAAGGAATCCATATAACATCAGAATAATCCGTGATATGATAGATATTCCACTTATAATAGATGCCGGAGTTGGAACTGCTTCTGATGCCGCAATAGCAATGGAGCTTGGAGTTGACGGAATTCTTATGAATACTGCTGTAGCTGAAGCCGAACATCCGGTTGAAATGGCAAAGGCTATGAAACTTGCAGTTGAAGCGGGGAGGCTGGCATATAAGTCTGGCAGGATACCCAGAAGACTTTACGCTAAAGCTTCAAGTCCGGAGGAGGGAATTATAAAATGAGACTTGGTTATTGCATTATAGCTTATATCATATGGTGTAATGCTTTTGATTTATTGTCTCAAAAACTTGAAGGCAGTTATTTAATCGGAGACTTAAAGGCAGAAATAAAAGTTGAAAATGGTCTTTACAGGATATACTGGGAAAACAGAGAGAATCCATCCAGACTCAGATACAATCAGAATACAGTATTGAATGAGCAGATATGGAATGAAATGTTTAAAGGGAAGATGATAGGTAGTTTCCGCTTTCAGCATGATTATCTTTCCGGTGTTTACGTAAGGCAGTCAGACGGGAAAGAATTTAACATACAGAAACTTGAATAGATTTCCTTTCAGGCTTATATCAATTACAGACAGGAAACTTGCAGGAAGAAATTTCCTTGATAAAATTAAAGAGATAAGTGAAGCTGGTGTAAGATGTATTATGATAAGGGAAAAAGACATCAGTGACAGGGAATTGCTTCAGCTGGCTAAAAAAGTGAAATCACTCATCAAACCCTTTACAAAACTTCTCATTAACGACAGGGCGGACATAGCATATCTTTCAGATTCGGATGGGGTACATTCTCCTTCAGGTGGTATTTCTTCAGAGTTAATAAAAAAATTCAGTGATAGGTTTATCAGAGGCAGAAGTGTTCACTCTCTTAAAGAGTGTAGAGCTGCCGTCAGGGGTGGTTTTGATTTTATGCTATACGGTCATATATTTGAAACCAATTCCAAGAAAGATATAAAGCCCAGGGGTTTAAAGAAACTTGAGTCAGTATGTAAGTACTCGGATATTCCAGTCTTTGCTGTCGGAGGAATTAATCCCAGTAATGCTTCTAATTGCATCAAAGCAGGAGCATACGGTATTGCCGTCATATCATCACTTATGTTAAGCAGAGATATAAAGAAAACAGTCTCTGATTTCAGGTGTGCTTTGGGAGGCATGCTTTGAGAAGGAGATTATGTGTCATTACTGACACAACAATCCAAAGCCGATATTCACATTACATACTTGCACGGATGGCTATAGATGGAGGTGCAGATATGGTTCAGTTCCGTGATAAGAATATGTCAACGGCTGAGATGGTGAAAATCTGTAATCAGATTTCAGATCTCTGCAAAAAGAAAAATGTAATGTTCATTGTTAACGACAGGGTTGATGTTGCTTTCCTGTCAGACGCAGATGGAGTTCATTTAGGTAAGGATGATGTTCCTCTGAAAGAGGCGAGGAAACTGCTTAAGGATAAAATTATAGGAGCTACTGCACATTCTTTATTTGAGGCAAAGGAAGCTGAAAGAAATGGTGCTGACTATATAGGTTTCGGACATATATTCACTACTTGGACTAAATTAAAAAAGGATGATCCGAAAGGAATAAAGGGATTAAAAAAAGTGTTAAGCAAAGTCAAAATACCTGTGTTTGCAATAGGAGGTATAAACCTTGAGAATATTGATTCAGTGTTAGAGACAGGTGTACACGGCGTAGCTGTTGTTTCAGCTGTGTGTAATTCAAGAGATCCAGCTAAAGCAGCCTCTAAATTAAGTGAAAGAATTTCAAATTTCAGTTTGTGAAGAGAGTTTTGCTTACAATAGGGGGTTCTGATCCGTCTGCTGGTGCAGGGATACAATCTGATATAAAAACCTTCCGTGAACATGGTTTCTTCGGTGTCAGCGTTATTACTGCACTTACTGTTCAGAATACAAAAGGAGTGTTTTCTTCATTTGAAGTTCCTTCAGATGTGATTACCTCACAGCTTAAGGCACTGTTCAGTGATTTTCCAATAAAGTATGCTAAAACAGGGATGCTTTCTTCGGACAAGGTAGTTGAAGCTGTATATAAGGTCATAAATAAATTCAGATTAAAACTCGTAATTGATCCGGTGATCTTTTCAAAGAATAGATTTTGTTTACTTAAGAAAAAGGGAATCACTGGCATGATTGAGAAACTTTTCCCTGTTGCATATGTTGTTACTCCTAATCTTCACGAAGCTGAAATGATTTCTGGCGTAAGGATAAATTCCATTGAATCCATTGAAGAAGCAGCGATAAGAATAAGACAGCTTGGTCCCCGAAATGTAATAATCAAAGGCGGACATTTTGAGGGGATCAGCGGACTATGTCCAGCATCAGATATACTTTATGACGGAAAAAAATTTTATCTTTACCCCGGAAGATACATTAAAACCAGAAACACTCATGGAACCGGCTGTGTTTTCTCAGCTTCACTACTTTGTAATCTAGCCGGAGGCTTCAATATTCATGAATCAGTAAGAAAAGCCAAGGAATATTTAAACAATAAATTTACTTCATCTCAGAAAATCGGTAAGGGGTTTTCACCAGTAGAACAATGAAAGAACTGGATATAAATAAACTACTGAAAGAGGTGAGAATTTCATTTTCCCGGAGCAGAGGCAGAGGTGGTCAGAATCTCAATAAAGTTGAAACGAAAGCTGAACTTCGTTTTAATATTAATGATTCAAAACACCTTGACGATGAGCTGAAGTTACTTTTGATGAAGAGACTGGCTAATAAACTAAACAAGTCAAAAAATATACGAATAGTGTCTCAGACTGAAAGGACTCAGCTCGGAAACAGGAAAAACGTAATTGATAAGTTTATCAGGTTACTTGAAAAGGCTACTGAAAAAGAGAAGTTGCGGATTAAAACTTTAGTCAGTGAATCGTCAAAAGAGAAAAGATTAAAGTTTAAAAGAAAACATTCTGAGAAGAAGAAAAGCAGGACAAAATCTTTTATAAACGAGGAATTATTTCCATAAACTCTATGAAAATAAAATTATTACTTTTTATTGTTCTGGCATTTGAAACCTTTGCTGATGATTATTTCTTTTACCATTTCAGGGATAGAATTGAATTAACTCCTTTTAAAAGTGTGGCAGTTGTTATATTAAAAGAAAGTGAGGTTGAGAGAGCAAATGTTGAATTTTCTTACTTTGTTGAAAAGATAAATCTGTTTAAACCCTCATCTTCAGATAATGAAGTATTCCTGATTCTCAGTATCAATGATTCTAAAAAAGATATGCTATTTGATTACCTCGGTAGAAAATACGAAAAAAGATATGGATTTGGGTTTAAAGGCAGAGACAATGTAATTCATTACCCAACGGGGGAAGTGATTGTGAAGTTCAAAGATGATGTTTCATTATCTTCAGTTGAGCAACTTGCAAGGTTATTTAAAGTTCAGAATAAGGGTAAGCTCAGCGAATTTCAGTCAACTTACCTTTTCAGAGTTACAGATGAAACAAGAGATAATGTGTTTGAGGTATCTTCGAAATTTTCAGTTACTCAGTTTGTTGAATTTGCACAGCCTAATTTCATCAGGTATGGAATGCTTCTTGACGTTCCAACTGTGCATAATCACCTTCAATACATACCAGATGATTCATTGATTAATTTTATGTGGCATATAAACAATACAGGTAACAACATACCTGAAGGCATTCAGGGAATACCCGGATGTGATATGAGGATGTTTGAAGCCTGGAATGTTACTACGGGAAATCCTAATGTGATTATTGCAATTACTGATACCGGGATTGATACAAATCATGTTGATCTTATTCCCAATCTTACAGACAGGAGATTATGGTACGATGCAGTTGATAATGATCAGAAACCTTATGATGAGTATTATCACGGAACCGGTGTCAGCGGATGCTCAAGTGCAAAAGGAGATAATCAAATAGGCACGGCAGGTATAGCATATAAC
>JAOADS010000144.1 GCA_026417195.1 Ignavibacteria bacterium
GGAGATGTGTATAAGAGACAGATTCCAAGTGGTATATCAACGTCAATATTTTTCAGATTATTCTCTGATGCTCCACGTATTGAAATAACATGAGAACCTGAACACCTCCTTCTTTCAGGAAGATTTATTTTCAGTTTACCGCTAAGATATTTTGCCGTTATTGAGTTTCTGGCTTTACTTATTTTGTCCAGACTGCCGGAATAAACAACTTCTCCTCCGAATTCACCTGCTCCCGGACCCATATCTATTACATAGTCACTTGCTTTTATCATTTCAGGATCATGTTCAACAACTATAACGGAGTTACCTATGTCTCTGAGCGATTTAAGTATTTTGATAAGGCGGTCATTGTCTCTCGGATGAAGTCCTACGCTGGGTTCGTCGAGCACGTAGATTGAACCTACGAGAGTTGAGCCAAGTGATGTTGCAAGATTGATTCGTTGTGTTTCGCCGCCTGAGAGTGTGCTTGTTAACCTGTCAAGAGTCAGATATCCCAGACCCACTTCATAAAGATATTTAAGTCTGCTTTTTATTTCGTCTATGATTCTTGATGCTATAAGAGCCTTTTCACCTGTAAGGTTTATTTTGTTAAAGAAATCATACAGCTCTTCAATATTCGATTTTACGAGGTCATATATTGTTTTCCCCTGAAACCTGACATATAATGCTTCCTTCCTTAATCTTGAACCATTGCATTCTGAACATTTCGTATATGCACGGTATCTGCTCAGCAGAACCCTGTAATGGATCTTATATGCTGCTTCTCTTTCCACCATTTTGAAAAACTTTTTTATACCGATGTATTCACCTACTCCGTTGAATACTTTATCAAGTTCATCTTCAGTTAGCTCTCTGAAAGGGACATGGATTCTTATGTTATTTCTTTTTCCTTCGTAAATAAGGTCGCTCAGATGTTTGCTGTGCTTAGGAGTTGAAAAAGGATGAATGGCATTTTGAAATATGGATTTATTTTTATCAGGTATTATCAGATCGTAATCGAGATCTATAGTTTCACCGAAACCCTGACATTTAGGGCATGCCCCTATTGGATTGTTGAATGAAAAAAGCAGAGGTTCAGGTTCCTCAAATCTTATTCCGTCAGCTTCAAGATATTTATTAAATGCGTAACTATCCTTTTCGTTGACAATCACAAATAAATATCCGTCACCTTCAGCGTAAGCAGTTTCAACCGAATCAGTAATTCTCTGAGTCTGTTCGTCATCATTTTTGTTTAACATCAGACGGTCTGCGACTACACGGCAGTTATTTAGATTTATTTTACTGTAATCAGTAATTGTATTCAGATCAATAATCTTTCCAGAACACCAGAGTCTGTAAAAACCTTTGCTGAGTAAATTTTCAATTTCCTGCTTTACGGTTTTTGATTCATGAGTTTGTACAGGGAAAGCTATGTAAATCTTAGTATTGTTCTCAAGTTCTCTTATGAAATTAACAATGTCTTCTACAGTATCTCTTTTGACTTCTTTGCCGCTGACTGGTGAGTATGTAGTTCCAGCCCTTGCAAAAAGCAATCTTAGGTAATCATAGATTTCCGTTGTGGTTCCTACTGTGCTTCGAGGATTACGTGTTGATGTTTTCACTTCAATTGCCATTGCAGGGGCAAGTCCGGTAATTGAGTCCACATCAGGTTTATTTATCCTTTCCAGAAATTGTCTGGCATACGATGACATACTTTCTACGTATCTTCTCTGCCCCTCTGCATAAATTGTGTCAAAGACAAGAGAGGTTTTACCGGAACCGCTTAAACCTGTTACAACGACAAGTTTATAATGGGGAATGTCAACGTCAATGTTCTTAAGATTATTTACTCTGGCTCCTCTTATTGAAATAAAGACTTCAGATTCCCCATTTCCAGATAATGATATTGTTTTTCCGCTTCCGCGGATTTTTCTGCCTGACGCTGACTTTCGTACCTTTGCTCTCATCGGATATAATTAAACTTCAAAAATGGCAATTGAGCAGCATATATTAAAGACAGAAAAAATTTATTTTGATTTATTAAATATAGTTAGCTGATATAAATTACCTAATAAAGTTAGAAAAATAAGAAAAAATTATCATTAAATGATATTTATGAAATGAGCTTATATTTTATTATTGTCCTGAAGTTCTTTGAATCGGAGTTATTACAGATTCAAAAATATTTAATATACTTAAAAGAATGCAAAATCACATCTATTTAGTATAAAATCATTAAATTAAAAGGAGGGAAAAATGAAAACTGTTTTAACTTTCATTCTGTTACTGTTCTTCTATTTTCAATCTTATGCCCAGCATTCAAACAATTTTCAGTATCTTGTATTTCTCGTAAACAGAGCCGCTGAAACTTTTGACGATGGAGAAATGAAAATGTTTGTTGCAGAACACGATATGGGATATTACATGGGACATGTTACTTATGATGAGTTAATGAAGTATTCAAGTAATGATAGTCTTTACATTATAGGTTTTGGCTTTGTGGAGTCAAGTTTTGCTCTCGGAGATTTATTTGTTTTAAGATTAAGAGAGTATGTATCTGTAAAGGAAAACAGTAAAGATGTGGATTTGGAAGCATTTAAAGAGTTACCTATTGGACGAGCTGAATTTCGTGAGTTCAGATATGTTTATGATTTAGAAAGTGCTATGAGGCTTACGGTAAACGTTCAGGCTTCAAACGAAAAGAATTATTGGCAACAGTATGTAGAAGAAATTAAAGCTAAAAAAGAATGATAAAGATAGTAAGAGTAATACAGTATTACGATAATTTGTCAGTACCAGCCCTGATTCTTAAGTAATTGCTCATCGGGGACGTTTCTGAATTCTCTGGCAGGAGAGCCTAAATAAATTTTTCCCGGAGGAACATCTGATGTTACGACGGAGCCGGCTGCAACCAGTGCATCTTCTCCAATCTCAATACCTGGCAGTATCACAGCTCCGGCTCCAATCCTTCCCCCTTTTCTGACAGTAACCCCTTTGAAATGTTTAAATCTTTCTTCTGTTCTTCCGAGGAAGTTGTCATTTGTAGTTATTACACATGGAGCGATGAAACAAAAGTCTTCTATCAGAGAATATGCAGTAATGTATGAATTAGTTTCAAGTTTGCATTTCTTTCCTATTGTGGTAAGGTTTTCCACTGTACAGTTTCTTCCTATTATTGTGTATTCACCTATTCTGACATCCTCTCTTACAGTAGCAAGGTCAGCTATGAGGACATGCTCTGAAATTGAAGAGCCGGCATATATGGCAACATGGGAGCCTATTATGCAGTTATCTGAAATTTTAGCCGGTTCGTAATTAAGGTTTTCTTTAAATATACTCCTTTTTGAACGCATGGGAAACTTACCGATTACCGTGAAATCATCTATTCTTACACCATTACCTATTATGGTCCCTTTTTTTATTACGACGTGATTGCCTATTATGCAGTCATTTCCGATGATTACATCTTTCTCAATTACGCAGAAGCTGCCAAATGAAGCATTCTCTCCTATTTTAACCGATGTGTCAATTTTTGAATTCATCTGTTTTTTTAATTTCAGTCAAATATAGTAATGTTAGAAACAATTTAAAATTAACAAACATACTCTGATGATTTTTAAATAATCAATTGAAAATTACTCCGTGCTTTAGCATATTTGCAAAGAACATAAAATGTCCACTTTCATAAAAATTAATTATTATATCGTCCGGAGGAGAGAAAATGAACTTCCTATTTACCGCAAGACATTTCAAAGCACATGATTCACTTAAGCAGCTTGCTGAAGCAGAAGCTATGACATTTACAGATTACTACGATGGAATCACCCGAACTGAGGTAATACTCAGCTATGAAAAATCTATTAACAGTGTCAAAACAGCGGAAATAGTAGTGCATGCAAACAATCATCACATTTTTACAGCCAAGGAAAGTTCTGATGATTTTGCTAAGTCAATTGAAGGTGCTTCAAGGAAAATCATTATTCAATTAAAGAAATTCCATGATAAGCTTAAGCATCATCACGTGAAGGATCATTCATCAAAATAGATGCATAAACTAAAAAAAATCCTAAAGAGCATAAAGGAAGTCAAAAAGGAAAGTATAACAGTTGACTTCTTTTATAATGCAGCAAAAGAAAGGTTTAAGCTTACCAAACTTACTGAAGGAAACAACGGTCTTGAGAGAATTATAAGAGATAAACACATTCACAGACCCGGGCTGGCACTTGCCGGGTATACCGGCCTTTTTACTTATGACAGAATACAGATACTTGGGAACACTGAGATGCGGTATCTCAGACAACTTCCGGCCTCTAAAAGAACTCAGTCACTGAAAAAGTTTTTCTCATTTGAGATTCCCTGCATATGTCTTACATTTAACAATAAACCTTCAGAAGAATTTCTTGAACTGGCTAATAAACGTAACATTCCTGTTTTTATTACGCCGCTTGAGACTACTAAATTTGCTTATTTTATAAATGATTTTTTAGATGATCAGTTTTCTGCACAGATAGCTTTACACGGTTCTTTTGTTGACGTTTACGGAGTAGGATTGTTCTTCCACGGCAGAAGCGGAATCGGAAAAAGTGAAATTGCCCTTGACCTTGTTGAGAGAGGTCACAGGCTTGTAGCTGATGATTTAGTCATGGTATCTAAAAAAGCAGACGGAATTCTCATGGGAACAGGAACGGATTTAGTTAAACATTTCATGGAAATCAGAGGTCTTGGAATAATTGACGTGAGAAGTGTATTTGGTATCAGAGCTATCCGTTTCCAGAAGCGTGTTGAAGTGATAGTTAATTTAGAGGAATGGGACTCAAGACGTCATTACACAAGGACTGGTCTTGATAATGAAACTATTGAAATTTTGGGAGTGGAATTACCCTTTATAAGACTTCCGATTTTTCCGGGTAAAAACATTACTGTAATTTCCGAAATCATAGCACTTAATTACCTTTCCAAACATTATGGTTTTGATCCTGCAAAGGCTCTTTCAGATAAATTAGATCAGGCAATAAAGAATAAATCGAAAGGAAAGCTTCAAGTGGGGCGTTCAGTTGATTACCTTGAACACGATTTTGAATAAATTCATTCACTATGACATACATTCAGAGATATATATTTTTCTTCTTATCTCTGTTTCTTTTTTCATGCTCCGGCAAAAAGAATAATGAGAAAAAACCTACAGATTTTTCCAATATAGCTCCGCATGATACGACAGGTGCCGTTACAGGAGACTGGATAATTCAAAGAGAGCTTGCTGATCCTCAAAGCCTTAACCCTATAACACTCCAGGATGCTACAGGCAGGGAATATTCGCTTCACATCTTCGAACGTCTTATGTGGGCTGCAAACAGGGAGAGCTATGATCTGATCCCATGGATAGCTGAATCATTTCCCGAAGAATCACATGATAAACTGACCTACACTTTTAAATTAAGGAAGAATGTAAAGTTCTCTGACGGAAAGCCACTTACAGGGCATGATGTTGTTTTTACATTTAAAGCAGCGATGAATCCGCTTGTTGATGCTGCTC
>JAOADS010000145.1:0-245 GCA_026417195.1 Ignavibacteria bacterium
ACCTTTCATATTCAGAGCATCTGTAACTATTAATCCCTGAAAACCCATTTCGTTTATTAGCAGATTCCTCACTATGTTAGGCGACAATGAAGCAGGTATATGCAAGTCTGATTCAAGTGCCGGAAAGGCAAGATGAGCAACCATGATTGACATAACACCCGCATCTATTGCCCTCCTGAACGGAACAAGTTCTATTTTATTCAGCCGTTCCATGTTAAAATTCAGAACCGGCAAATCGCTGTGAG
>JAOADS010000145.1:255-5476 GCA_026417195.1 Ignavibacteria bacterium
CAATAACTCCCCCGTCCTGAAGACCTTTTATCATAGCCTCAGACATATCTGCGACAAGTGAGGGATCCTCACCAAATGATCTTACATTTATAATGGGATTTGAAGGATTGTTATTAACATCACATACAGGAGAATAATTCTGATGAACTCCGAGAATTTTCATCTGACGGGCTATTTCCCTGCCCATTTGATAGCACAGGACTTTATTTCCGGTCGCTCCTATAGCCATGTTATTCGGAAAAATCACACCATCTGTTACCCTCATTTTTATTCCCCTTTCAAAGTCTGCCGATATTAAAAGAGGTGTTTCAGAGTATGACTGCAACTTATTGGAAAGATTTACGTAATCATCTATACTACCCCTGAAGAATATAAAACCACCTATTTTATCTTTCCCGCATAGTCTCCTTAGCTTTTTGAACTCTGGGCTATTATCATCCATACCCTTTAAATTTTCAGGAATAACAGAAGAAACTATCATTTGGGCAATTTTTTCCCTAAGTGTCATAGAGTTCAACTTCCCGTAGATTTTACTATCAGTATTTTTCTCTGAAAATGATCTGATAAACTGAAATGAATAGGCTGTAATGATGAGAATTATTACTAGATTATATTTCATCATACAAACTAACCTAATTTTCTATTCAAATTCAACTAACACTAAAATANATAACGAATATCCTTTAGCGATAACAGTGATTGACTTAACTGATTAAGTTAATTATTTTTGTTATAAATAATTTCCGCTTTATAGCGGAAAGGAGGGGGTTATGAAAATAATAATAATTTCATCGTTTACTTCACTGTTTTTTCAGTACATCCTATTAGCCTCATTCGGTGAGGAATGGGTGGCAAGACATAACGGCAGCGGGAATAACGCTGATCACTGCTACGATCTTAAAGTTGATGCTTCCGGTAATGTTTATGTTACTGGTTTTGCAACCAATGCAGGCACAAACAGGGACATGGTAACGATAAAATATGATAACAGCGGGAACCAGTTATGGATAAGAAGTTTTAACGGAACAAACAACGGCGGCGATTACTCATTTGCAATAGCTATTGATCAGAGTTCAAACGTCTATGTTACAGGCAGAGCTGATATGCAGCAGGGAATATCCAATTACACAACGATAAAGTATAATTCAAATGGTATTCAGCAATGGATAGCATTTTATGACGGACCTGCAAGCGAAGTTGACGAAGCTAAAGCAATATGCGTGGATCTTTCAGGGAATGTATATGTAACCGGCAGAAGCAAAGGACTTACAGGAGCTCAGGATATTGCAACAGTAAAGTATAATTCCCAAGGGGTTCAGCAGTGGGTTGCAATCTATAATGGTCCAGGTAATAACGATGACATAGGAAATGCAATAACTGTTGATGCAGCCGGAAATGTTTATGTGACGGGAAACAGTATAGGTAATGCTACTGGTGACGACTATGTAACAATAAAATATGACAGCCAGGGAAATCCGGTATGGGTGAAAAGATATAACGGCGTAGGAAACGGAGGAGATGTTGCTTTATCACTTAAACTGGATAATACAAATTCAAGCCTTTATGTTACTGGGTTTGCATTCGGCGGAGCCTCTACTTCATATGACTATGTAACAATCAAATACAATACGTCTGACGGTACAGTTCTCTGGACAAGAATTTTCAACAGTGCCTTCTCATTAGGTGATTTCGCAAGAGCTCTTACTGTAGATAATTCAGGCAATGTTATAGTTACGGGAGCTTCATCTGTAAGTTCGACAATCAACGATTCCAATTTTATAACAATTAAATACAACAGTAACGGAGATCAGTTATGGAACGTTTCCTACAGCGGTGCCGGGCAGTCTAATGACCTCGCGAAAGCAATCACTAATGACGCCGCAGGAAATATCTATATAGCCGGAATAAGCAAGACCGCAGGCACAGGTAATTATGTAACTTTGAAATACAATTCTTCTGGGACTCTTCAGTTTTCATTGGTCTACAACGGACCTGCAAATTCCATAGATGAAAGTTCTGCTATATTTGTGGAAAATAACGGTGAAAAAATTTACGTTACAGGAAGAAGTATGGGTGTAGGATCAGACTTTGACTATGCTACAATAAAATATTCTGAATTGGTTACCATCAGTCCTATAAGCAATGAGATACCTGAAACATTCTGGTTATATCAGAATTATCCTAATCCCTTCAATCCACAGACCAAAATAAGATTTGATATACCGTTTGAATCTGAGGTATCATTTAATATTTATGACATTAACGGCAGGCTGGTAGCATCACAAAATTTCGGTCAATTAAAAGCTGGTAAATATGAATTTAATTACTCAGCAAAGACACTTCCAAGTGGTGTTTACATATATAGGGTTATTACTGATAATTTTCAATCTTCAAGGAAGATGGTAGTCATAAGATAAAACATTTTAAGAAATCACTCTCCGTTTACGTATTGAATAAATCCGGTCAGTTTACAGGCCGGATTTTTTAACATCTATAGGCAATATAATAAAATCGATAAATTATTAATATAGTTGTTAATTGATAATATATTTTATATATTAGTTCAGTTTCTAACGTGTTTTGGGGATTGTAAACATCTTATTACAAAAATAACTTGCAGTAAACTTATTGAAACTATAAATAATATAATAACATGAAAATTATTAAATATATATCATTTATTATTTTTCTCTCTCCATCTTTGCCTATATATGCACAACCTGATGTTGTATGGTCAAAAATTTATAGCGGACCTTCAAACCTACAGGATTCAGCTGTAAGTCTCGTTACAAATGCATCAGGTATGGTATTTGNAACTGGGTGGAGTCTTGCCTCGGCCTCTAATGCAGATATTGTAACACTCCGTTATAATCCTGTTAACGGTGATAGTATTTGGGTAAGAAGATATGCAGGAAGCGGAGAAGATAAGGTTACAGCAATGACAGCTGATAATAATGCCGTTTACGTAACTGGTTGGTCATTCACACCATCTAGGGATATAATTACAATTAAATATGATGCAGCAACAGGTGCTCAGCTCTGGGTAAGAACATATAACGGGACTGGAAATGGTGGTGATTACGGATTTGCTATTGCAGTTGATGCATCAGGGAATGTTTATGTTACAGGCAGAAGTGATGTAGGAGGCTCACAGAAATATACTACGCTTAAATATGACGCATCCGGAAACATGGCTTCCGGCTGGCCTAATGTATATACCGGTCCTTTATCTACAACCTTTGATGAAGCCCGTGCAATAATGGTTGATGCTGCCGGTAATGTTTACGTTACAGGCCGATCAGGTTCTGCAGGCTCAGAAGATTATCTAACGATTAAGCTTAACAGCAGTGGTGTGTTACAATGGGCAAAAAAATATAACGGAAACTCAAATGGTGAAGACGTAGCAACAGCTATGGTTTTAGATAACTCAGATGCAAATGTATTTGTAGGAGGCTATAGCTTCAGATTCGGAGGTGTTCAGGATTACGTTGTTATAAAATATTCAACATCTACGGGAGATAGTCTTGCAGCAGCTATTTATAATCCTAATGCAAATATTGATATACTGACTGCAATGACACTAGATAATGCAAATAACATATATGTAACAGGTTTCAGCTTTGCTTCTTCAACCGGATTTGACGATGCTACCATAAAATATAATTCTAATCTCGCTCAGCAGTGGGTTTCAAGAACCACCAATTCAGGAAGTGACTTCCCGTATTCTCTTTCAATAAATCAGCCTGCCGGAATCATTGTTGTTACTGGTGCAAGTGTAGGTTCAGGTACACAATATGATTATCTTACAATTTCATATGATATAAACACCGGTGCTCAAAGGTGGCAGAGACGTGAAAACGGAGGATCAAGTGCCAACGATTATGCATCTGCAGTTGTTGCAAGCGATACAGAAAGAGTTTATGTTACAGGTTCAGCAACTTTCGGTGCTTCCGGAGTTTCATATTACACCTTACGCTATTCTAAAATTTCAGGAATATCCCAGATTTCGCTTGAAATACCTTCTGAGTTTTCTCTGTATCAGAATTATCCCAATCCGTTTAATCCTTTAACATCAATCCGTTTTGATCTTCCATCTTCATCTTTCGTCAGGCTTTCAGTATTTGACGTTACGGGCAGGGAAATAGCTGTCCTCGCAAATGAATACATGAATGCCGGTAAGTATGATGCTCAATGGGATGCAAGCGGATTTTCAAGCGGAGTATATTTTTACAGAATTATTACTTCAGAATTTACTCAGACCAGAAAAATGATCTTATCCAAATAAATTACCAAAACTAACTTTAAAGCCCACCTTATCAGGTGGGTTTTTTATTTGCAATACATTTTATTAAGTTATTTTCTCTCTATCCTGCTCTCAGCTATCCTTAAATCATCAATTATATCCTCAGGAATTGGCATCCCGTTTTTAATTTTATAGTAGGCAATGTGAATATGTGTCTTTCCGTGAATTGCTTTTCTGCCAGTTCTGCCAACATATCCGATAAAATCACCTGCCCGGATGAACTGACCGGGTTTTACAAAAACAGAATCTAAGTGAGAATAATAAAACATTCCCTCTGTTTCTGGCTCAAAGATCTTTATATAGTTACCACTCCTCAAAAAATCTCCTTCTTTCCAGTCTCCGTATGATGAGAACACAACTCCGTTTGACATTGCAACTGCATAAACCTTTTCGCCTGTTGAGTCTTCTATTCCGTCTTTATTATTATCCAGTATAAATATATCATGCGCCGGATGACCTTTGGATTCACCACCCTGAAAGTAATCAAATCCATCATCTCTGTAATCGTTGCCACCTTCCCTGTAATTTATTTTCGTAAAACCAGTCATAGGGAAAACCCATTCTTTACGTGGAGTTGATTTATAATTTTTCTCTTTAAAATCTTTTACTGAGAGTTCAACATAAAGCCTTATTGAGTCTGTTGCTGCTTTTTTTGTAATCTGCCTGTCTCTTATAAGTAAATCCGTATAATGCCACCTTAAATAAATATCCTGAGAGAAAACTATAACGGGAAACAGAAGAAATAATATAAATCCCCTAGTCACAGATTTTTTCATATGTTTTAACTTTTGACTTATTGTCAGAAAAAATATCCTTATTTTGCATACTAAAACATTTCGGAGATTTAAGAAAACTATAGGATAGAAGTGCAGATAATATCATAACTATACCACTGAAGATAAACACGCTTTCTATCCC
>JAOADS010000146.1 GCA_026417195.1 Ignavibacteria bacterium
CCAGAGGAGGCAGTGCACCCACAAGAGCTCCGGGTATAATTGCAAATGCAGTTTTTCTCTTAAGAGGAGTATAAATAAAATTATACCATATGAATGTAAAAACTCCGGCCAGGAAAGAATAAAAACCTGATTTAGAAAGCAGAACAAGACTTCCTGATATGAATAAAATAACAAAAAGTGATAATACACTGTTTGGTTCTATCCTGCCAGACGGAATCGGTCTGTATCTGGTCCGCTCCATCAGGGCGTCTGTCTTACTTTCCTGCCAGTGGTTAAGACATGATGCTGCTGCTGCAAGAAGAAATATACCTGAACTGACATATATCAATCCTTCCAGAGAAATGAAATCTCCTGATGCAAGAATATAACCCATAGCTGTTGTCAGGGTAACAAGAGAAGTTATCCTGAACTTGATCAGCTCGGAAAAAATCCTTACTGTTTCCCCTATGCTGATACTCCTTGAATTAATATTTAAAGCTAACTTACTCACTTCTGTCTGATGAAAGTTGTGTCACTTTTAAGCTTAACCGTATCTGTAATTACCTTCTTTGTTGTATCTACTGAAGGAGACTGGCTCTGCTGTGTATTCTGAACTGTATCTTTTTTATTAACCCATTCATTAAATTCTTCTTCAGGAACTATCCTGAGCTTGCCAAGCATATATGCATGATTCATCCCGCAATACTCGGCACATAGTATATCAAACTCACCCATCCTTGAAGTATTAAACCACATTTTATTTGTCCTTCCGGGAACACAATCCTCCTTCACTCTGAAGGCAGGTACATAGAAGCTGTGTATAACATCTGATGAATGCAACTCAAACCTGACATCTTTAGCATAAGGAAGATATAAAAGTGTATCGGATTTCTTGCCGTTTTCATATTCAAAACTCCATGCCCACATTTTACCGGTTACTTTTACCATCATAGCGTTTTCCGGAATATTCCTCATAACTTTAAATCCTTCCCACCCGTAAAAGAACATTCCAAGCACAAGAAAAAGAGGTATTACAGTCCATATAACTTCAAGGGTTGTGTTACCCGTAATTGACTGATCTGCCTGAGGATTTCTTTTTTCGCTGTACCTGAAGCAGAAATACAGCATAGCCAGAGTAACTCCGATCAGAAGGAGTACTGAAATAGCTATGATAAATATAAATGAGCCGTCAACTAAGTTTATTATCGGATTAGTCATTTCAATCACCTGAATGATAGATCACTGAATGTAAGAATCCAGAGTATTAAAAATATAATCAAACATACAAGTATAAAGATCTTAATCACCCTGTTATCAAATTTCACATGCATGAAGTAATATGTTACCATCAGAGTCTTGATAGTAGCTATAGTCAATGCTGTTATAAGCGTGAGGCTGCCTAATTTTATGCCTGCAACAGTTACTGTTATGGAAGTAAGGGCAACAAGCCCTATCCATACCATAATATATGTTCCGTAAGTCGGATGATGAGATGTATGCTCTGCGTGTTCTTTACCTTGTTCGCTCATGTTTTTAATAATTAATGTAACAGATAAAATAACGGAAACAAAAATATCCAGATGATATCAACAAGATGCCAGTAAAGACCTGCATTTTCAAGTTTCTGATAGTTTGTGCTTGTTATCTTATCCCTTTGTATGAAAACCATAACAAACCCAATGAATATCATTCCAACTATAACATGAAGACCATGGAGGCCGGTCATAGTATAATAAAGTCCGAAATATATTACTTCTCCGTTAGACATATTCTCAAGTGCAGGACCTCCGGGATAAATTCCGTTATGAATTTCATGACTCCACTCAAAATATTTATTAACAAGAAATGCAAGTCCGCACACCTGAGTAAACCACAAAAGTCCCATAGAAAGGGTTTTCTTGTTTTCTTGAAGTGCTGCTATTGAAAGAGCAACTGCAAGGCTGCTGGTAAGCAGGATGACTGTGTTAATCATTCCGATAAAAACATTCATGTCTGCTGCTGCAGCTTTAAACCCTTCAGAGTATTCAAATCTATATCCGCCGTAAAGCAGGAACAATCCGCCGAACAGTAGCAATTCGGTAAAAAGGAAAAGCCACATTCCCATCTTGGAACCTTCATCGTCCCTGTGAACAACGTGACCTGAATGTTCCTGAACAGCTGCTATTTCATGATCGCTCAATGAGATTTTACCTCCTGGCTTATTTTTCCGCCCCCGTTTTGATGTTGCAGTTCCCTTGAAGGATGCATGATGTATGTTGGCTTATCATGTACATAAGGACCTCCTGTAACTACAGGTATCTCATCAAAATTTTCCAAAGGCGGTGGCGAAGGTACGCGCCATTCAAGAGTTGTGCCACCCCATGGATTAGTAGCAGCTTTAGTTCCTTTAAACAAAGCATAGAAGAGATTGCCGAACATGAACATTATACCGCTTACAAGTATCCATGAACCAACGGTTGAAAGCACATGCCATCCCTGAAATTCCGGAAGATAATCATAATACCTTCTCGGCATACCCATGTATCCCATTATGAACATAGGGAAGTAAAGGATATTGAAACCTATTATTATCACTGTACATGCTATCACAGCTAATTTTTCATTATACATTTTCCCGAAAACCTTGGGAAACCAGTAATGACAGGTTGCAAAGAACATAATTCCCATACCACCAAACATAACATAATGGAAATGAGCTACAACGAAATAGGTATCGGTAACGTGAACATCAGTTGCAAGTGCACCTAATACTAAACCTGTTAAACCTCCAACTGAAAAAATAAATATAAAAGCAAGAACGTAATAAAGCGGAGCACTGAACTTTATTGAACCTTTATAAAGCGTTGCAACCCAGTTGAAAATTTTTACACCGGTAGGAATTGCAACCAGAAAAGTTAAAAGTGAAAACACGACACGTGAAGTATTGCTCATTCCACTTGCAAACATATGATGTCCCCAGACAAGATAACCTATAAGAGCTATACCTAAAGACGATATGGCAATCTGTTTGTAACCGAAAACATCTTTTCTGGCAAATGTTGGAAGAATTTCAGACACCACTCCCATCGCAGGAAGTATCATTATATATACTGCAGGATGTGAATATATCCAGAACAAATGTTGGTACAGGAGCGGATCTCCTCCAAGCGCCGGATCGAAAACTCCGATACCAAGCATTCTTTCAAGTATGATCAAAGCCAGTGTGATCCCGATTATCGGAGTTGCAAGAACCTGTATCCAGCTGGTTGCATATAGTCCCCAGATAAAAAGTGGCAGGCGGAACCAGGTCATTCCGGGGGCTCTCAGCCTGTGAATCGTAGCTATGAAATTAATCCCTGTAAGAATTGATGAGAATCCAAGTACGAATGCTGCAAACGTTGCCATAGAAACGTTCTGTGCCGAACGTATGCTGTAAGGTACATAGAAAGTCCATCCCGTGTCAGCTGCTCCTCCTCCGGTAAACAGAGAAATTATTGCAAGTATTCCCCCGATGATGTATAAATACCAGCTAAAGAGATTAAGCCTTGGAAATATAACGTCTTTAGCTCCGATCTGAATCGGAAGAATGAAATTACCGAACACAGCAGGTATAGCGGGTATGATAAACAGGAAAACCATAATTACTCCGTGAAGCGTGAAAATGGAATTGTAAGTCTGGGGCTTCATTATGGTTTCCCCCGGGGTAAGCATCTCAAGTCTCATTAGAATTCCAAGCGTCATGGCAACGAAAAAGAACAATAGAATCGCAACCAGATACATTATGCCGATTCTTTTGTGATCAAGAGTTAAAAGCCATCCCCATATACCTTTGTGTTTACCCTGGTATTCCAAAAAACTTACTTCATTATGAGCAAGTGTGTGACTCATTTTTGATTTCCTTTCCCGTTTAGAGAATTTTTGTTAAAGCTGTCAGAGTAAGGTTTTTTTCTTTTGCGTTTTAAAGTAAGAATAAAAACAAATCCCAGTAACACAAGCAGTATTCCTCCGCCGGCTATTCTTGTAATATTGAGAACATATCTCCTTCCCTCTGGATCATAGCTGTAACAAAGCCTTACTATTTTGGCAATCGTGGGTCCGGTCTTACCTTCCGAAGCTTCTGCCAGTGCAAGCTTAACATCAAGTGGCAGAAACTCTACTCCATACAAATATCTTGCTATCTTACCGCTTGGTGAAACAACAGTGATAAATGCACTGTGTATGTAATCATCTCCCTGTTTCTCATAGCGGAAGCCCACTGCATCTGTTAAGGCAGCTATTGATGCACTGTCACCGGTGAGAAATCTCCAGGCATCCGGATTTATTTTCTTCTGCATGTTATCAAAGTAATTCAGTTTCTTACCTGATGCAGTGATGTAATCTTCCTTCGGGTTGAAACTAACTGTTATGATATTATAATCTTTCCCTGCTGTAAGATCCAGCCTCTCCGTCATGAGTGATACTCCGCTCAATAACGGACTGCATATACCCGGGCACCTGTAATAGACAAGAACTAGAATGGAGGGTTTATCTATTAGACTTTTAAGTTGTACCGGCTTTCCGTACTCATCAGTAAAAACAAGCTCAAGCGGAAGCTGATTTCCAAGTTTCTCATCAAGACCTACTGACGGCTTATCATCAGAAAAAAGACTTACTGAAAAAATTAAAAAAATAAGTAATATTTTAAAATATATTTTCAATTATCTGGTGTTCAGATATAGGTTTCTCAAGTAATTATATAAAACGTTGATTTTATTTTCATTAAGTGTATATAATGCCTTTGTTTTGAAGCTGTGATTAACCGCACCGTTTTCAATTATATTAACAAAACGGGCTTTATTATTTATCCAGCTTGTGTCTGATACCAACAGGTTTAAAGATCTAAACCGGTCCTTAGATATATTTTTAAACATAACTGCACCTGAATCATTAGATGCAGATATGGCTTCATTCATTTTAACAAGTCTGGCTTCAATCGCGGAATATTCCTGTAATATTTTATCCTTAGCCATTTTAACCGGGATCTGATTGGGTTGTTTTACTCCCTTGGTAAGACTGTACTGACTATCAATTGAATCAAGCTGTATCTGAGTAATCGGAGGATATTGGGCAAACGTTCTTATGTACATTATCATATTAAGACGATCTTCAGGCGGAAGATTAGCATATGAAGCCATACCTCTGTTTGTAATACCTTCATGAAGAGTTTTATACATCATTGTAAGTGAAGTGCCATTTGTCCATCCGTTCAGGTCATGGAAGTTTCTTGGTTTCGGATTTAAAGATACACCGGCAACACCGTCGCCTTTGCCCTCGGCACCGTGACAGCTTGCACAGTTCATGTCGTAAAGTGATTTGCCTTTATCCAGCATTTCCTTTGTGGGATTCATATATGCTGCAACGTTAACAGGAGGAGACAACAC
>JAOADS010000147.1 GCA_026417195.1 Ignavibacteria bacterium
TGGTAAAAAAGTTTATATATGTGATATATGTATTACAAATGCAGTTACAATTATAAAACAAAGTTCATCAGCTGCTCTTAATAAAAACATACCTGCCAAAAATGAACTTACACCTGAGGCTATTAAGAAATTTCTTGACCAGTATGTTGTTGGACAGGAAAGAGCCAAAATAACCTTATCGGTGGCAGTGTATAATCATTACAAGAGAATTGATTCAAACGAATTCAGCTATGTTGACGATGTGGAGATTGAAAAAAGTAATATACTTCTTATAGGCCCTACCGGAAGTGGAAAAACCTTTCTTGCCCAGACGCTTGCCAGGTTACTTGACGTACCTTTTGCAATAGCCGATGCAACTACTCTGACAGAAGCTGGATATGTAGGCGATGATGTTGAAACAATACTTGTTCACCTGCTTCAGTCTGCAAATTACGATATTAAGAAAGCTGAACGAGGTATAGTATATATTGATGAGATAGATAAAATTTCACGTAAGTCTGACAGCGTATCCATAACCCGGGACGTTTCAGGTGAAGGAGTTCAGCAGGCACTGTTGAAAATAATTGAAGGTACAACAGCAAATGTTCCCCCTAAGGGCGGACGTAAACATCCCGAACAACCTTTAATCAGCATAAATACCAAGAACATTTTATTTATTTGCGGCGGAGCTTTCGACGGACTTGATAAAATAATTCAGCAAAGAATTTCCCATGCATCAATAGGTTTTGGAAAGGAAATAATCAGCAAGAAGTCTAAAAAATATGATGAATTGATGAGTCAGGTTGAACCTGATGACCTTATTAAATACGGACTCATACCCGAATTTGTTGGACGTCTGCCTGTAACTGCAGTGTTACATTCTTTAAACGAAGAAGCTCTTACTCAGATACTTACTGAACCAAAAAATGCTTTGATAAAGCAATATAAAAAACTTTTCCGTATGGAAGGTGTAGAACTGGAATTTGAAGAAGAAGCTCTCAGGGAAGTTGTAAGAAAAGCAATCACAAAAGGCACAGGTGCAAGAGCTTTAAGATCAATACTTGAGGAAATAATGTTGGACATCATGTATAAACTTCCTTCTAAGGAAAATGTTACAAAATGTATTATCACGCCAGATGTAATCAATAAAAAAAGTCCTCCTGTTTACAAATCTGAGACTTCAAGACAATATGCATAATGTATTGAATTGGAACTGAATTTGAATAATATTTTAATAAGCTTTCATAAGAAACTTTTTACCTTTCGCTTGTGTGGAATTTTAGTTATTTTTGCAAAAATTAATAAAGGTTTTATCATACTATGACAACAATTCTGATGATATTTTTAATGTTTGTTGCTATCATCCTTATGGGTGTGGTTTTAATACAATCCTCAAAAGGTGGTGGTTTGGCAGGTACATTTGGCGGTGCTGATGCCTCTGCAGTATTCGGTGTAAGAAGAACAGCAGATTTTTTAATTAAGCTTACAAGCATTTTAGCTACTGTGTTACTTTTATTTTCACTTATTACTAATATACTGATTAACAAAAGCGGCGGGACTAATGAAAGTATAATACAGCAGAATGCAGGTGAGCAGAACTTCCCTGCTCCAACTGTTCCCGATCAGCTTATGCAACCTCCTGCCGATCAGCAGCAAAACCAGCAGGATAATCAGAACCCTTCCGGCAACGAGCAGCCTAAGTAATTTACTTATGTAATGAAATTTTTTTTATTATTAAAAAGCACAGTTAAATTTATTTTAGCTGTGCTTTTGCTTTTTCCATCGCTCTACACTCAAACACTACAATACTCGTTCAATATTGGTATAAATGGTTATTTAAAGACTGATACGTTGAAAAAACCAGAGACAAAATTTAAGATGAAGAAGTCTCCTCTTAAAGCAGTGTTACTTTCTGCTTTCATTCCGGGAGCAGGACAGTTTTATAATGAATCTTACTGGAAAATACCCGTTATAGCAGGGCTCTCAGGTTATTTCGGTTATGAATATATCCGAAACCACAACCTTTATAAAAAGAACCGCGACCTATATTCAGAATCCCAAACTTCAGAAAATCCCTCAGGTAATCAAACATATAAATCATTGAGGGAATTCTACAGAAATCAAAGAGACGATTTCATGTGGTATTTCCTGATTGTCTATACACTGAACCTGGTTGATGCATATGTTGATGCACATCTCTTTGATTTTGATATTAAGGATGAAATTAACGGTCACCTACCAACATACAAACTCAACTTAAAGATAAAATTTTGAATAATTCTGGTTTTATAACTGTCTAAATAGAAGCTCAAATTACTTCAAAATCTCCTCCCATGTCTCACAATCTGATTTAAAAGTTTGGATTTTCCGTAATTTATAAAAATGTATTACACCTCTGTAAAAAAAATTTTAATTCTGACAGCTTAGCCGATTTTAAAGTGAAAAAAGAAATTTTTGTATAAAAAAGCATAAAATCGCCATTTTCGCCCTCGTTGTTTGTTGCAACACATAAAACTTAAAGGAAAAACTTTCTTCAACTTTTTCAGACTCTGTATATTATGTTTGTAACAACATCAAAAGATTATTTAAAACTAAAATTTAAACGTTATGAAATTTAAAATATTAACTCTGGTCATAAGCTTCACAATTACAAACATAGGATTATCAAATGATGATGATAAAGTGAAACCGGACTACTACGATTCTTTAGCAGGTACAGGTTCTAAAACAACAACAGAGGAAACCAAAAAAACGAAAAAAAGCAGTGATATTAAGAAAGAAGATTCAGGAGATTTTAATTACTGGATAACTAAATCATCAGGGAAAAGACATAATAAGTCATGCAGATATTTCAAATCATCTAACGGTTACGGAACAAATAATAGTTCAGAAGGTAAAGTCTGTGGTGTTTGTGGAAGTTGATGTAACCCCCCTTGAGCTTGTTAAGGCGGGCGGATAGGGGAAAAATCCCAAAGCCCGCCCGAAACAGGCAAAAAGGATCAGACTATAGAAATAATAATTAAAAATATTTAACGGAAGCGCTCCGTGAAAAACAAAATAAAACAAATTCCATTTAATTAAAAAAAGAAAGGATGAAGGAAAATGGAAAACACTGCAAAAACCAAAAAAGAATCTTTACATAAGGAAATAGTACGTTCTGGCAATATTACATATTTCCTCGATGTTAAAGAAAGCGAAAAAGGAACTCTTTATCTCAGAATCAGCGAATCCAGAAAAAAAGATGAAGGATATGAATATTCAAGCATATTCATCTTTGAAAAATCACTGGATGCTTTCGCTGACGCTGTTCAGAAGGCATGCAGTGCAGCTAAAAAAACTGCATAAATCCTGTTTTTCATCAATACCCCCTCTTTATAGTTACATAATAGTTACATATAAGAGAGGGGGTTTTATAAAAAATGGGAAAATGTTAAGATTATTAATGTTATATATTTCGGAAAAATTAAAGTCATTTACTTCAAATGACACGAAAGATATAAAAGAAGGAAAAGGCGAAACAAAAGAGAAAAACTTACTAGATAAAAAAGATGAAAACCGGGAAACAAACAAAGACAAACTATAAAGAAGATTTAAAAAGGTTACACTTAATCTTAATCTCAATCAGAAAAAGAATTTATGAGATATATCTTGAGCTTACGCAAATATCTACTTACCTTAAAGAAAGAAATAAAAACAAGCTTATCACTTAAAACACTTATCTAAAAACTTTACAATTAACTCAATTACTTTATCAAAAACTGCTGTAGTACCCTTAAACGGGTGTTCTGTTCCGAAAGTATGACCTGTACTATCTAAAATTACAAGTTCTGAAATCATTTTATCAGAACATTCATATATTTTCTCCGCATCTGTGAATTTAACTGATAGATCTTCCCTTCCGTGAATTATTAATAGCGGAATGGTTAAGTTTCTCACAGCTCTATATATATCTAATCTGAAATTATTTTTTTCCAGATCATTAAGGTAATCCACATTCATCCTCATTATCTGTCCCGTTCTGTAATTTGGAATTTCAATGTAACCTTTTTCTCTCCACTCTTTCTTTATTTTATCTGTATACCTGTCAAATTTTGCAATTGAGGCTAACGTGACTATAGCTTTAATTCTCTTATCCTCAGATGCTTTGATTAGTGATGTACCTCCACCTCTTGAATGTCCTATTAGAGCTATTTTATCTTTGTCTATATTATAGAGGATGCTATTCTTATAAAAGTAATCAATAACACAGTTCAGATCATCAAGCTCTTTTGAAATTGTATTCTTTGCAAAAAGGTCTAATCTGGTAAAATCCATAGGAGCCTCTGAAGTTACTCCGTTATGAGAGAAATTAAAGCCGGCTGATATAAATCCGTATTTTGAGAATCTCTCAAGCATATAAGGAAAACCGCCCCAGTCTTTAAAGCCTTTAAATCCGTGGCAGAATATTATAAATGGCTTTCTCTTCTGATGTTCACCACCGGAGTATATATCTGTACCAATAGGTAAATTATCAGAATTTTTTAAGATAATCTCAATTTTTCTGTTCATCTTATCAATATGGATATATAAAAAAAATAATTCAATCCAGCTCATATTTCATACTTAATGTTTAACTAATGTTTAATTAAAAATAACTTGACAAACTGAACATTAATTTATATAATGCATTCACAAATTTTATAAAACAACTTATTCTCAAACTTAAACGGAGAAAGTAATGCAAAAAACAAAACTGTTTTTATTGTCCTTTTTTATGATGTCCTTTGCTTTCACTACAGTGATTGCACAGGATTATCCTACTTCAACAGGACCAGCTCCATACATAGAAAGGTATGAGCCGATCAGTCAGGTGTTCACATCACTTCCAGATCCAAACAGCAGAAGTCTGGTCTATATAAATTCTGGTCTTACAGCCGGGCAGCTGAACAAAACTGCAAATATGACCAGCTGTGCTCTTACTGCTGTTGGTGCACCTATAAGTTATTTCCCCGGTGCTATGGCAAGAGTATCAGCAAACAGGTTTTTTACAGTACATCAGCTCTCACCATATCAGCTGTATGCTGTTGACACGCTGGGTAATCAGGTACTGAAATTTAACGTCACCGGTGTTCCGGGCACTTTAAACAGTATTACTGGCATAACCTGGAGCCAGGGACAACTTATTGCTATTTTTACAAGCTGCTCCCAGTCACAGATCGGAACTATAGACACAACAACAGGTACTGTTACTTTAATAGGTTCCCCAACTTCAACTCCGGCTTGTGCAATATCAGTAAACGCCAATCCGGCTGGAACTCTTTTCGCTATAGACATAGCTTCTGATAACTTGTATAGAGTTAACAGAGTTACCGGTGTATTTACACTCGTAGGTGCTCTTGGAGTTAATGCA
>JAOADS010000148.1 GCA_026417195.1 Ignavibacteria bacterium
GCATTACAGTTGAAGAATATCTTAACTCAAAAATCTTTGAAAGTTCCTCATCACCATAAAACCTTTTAGATAAATTAAGCGGATGTTTCTGTTTTACAGAGGTAAGTCCATATTCATTTAACCTTGCATCAATGTTACTTATACCAAGGCTCTTACCTGAAAAAGAACTGTGGTGTTTTAGCTTGACTATAATTTTATTCTTCTCAAACATAGTGCCATCTGATAATCTTTTAACCACTCGTTCGTTCACCTCAGAATAGCGAACAATCTGAACATCTGTAAAATTAAGGGAAAGTATAACTAAAAGTGAAAGTAGTATTAACTTTTTCATCTTAAAAATTAAATTTTCGTTTGCGTAAAGCTAATTATAATATTTCAATGTTTCAATACCTATTAGTCATTTAACGGGAAGTTTAAAATGTTATAATATATGATTGTTTATAAAATAGAATTGTATAACTTTACCATATTAGCCATATTTGTTTAATGAAAAAATTTATTGAATGGATCCTTATCAAATTTGATTTCTTTTTCAGTGAAATCGGTCGCATCAGTTTCTTGATATTAGGTATTCTGAAAAGTCTTCCCAGAATATTTAAGGACAGACAGCTGATTCTTAATCAGATGCTTTATATCGGAGTTAATTCAATTCCACTCATCACTATCATAGGCTTTTTCACTGGGGCAATTTCAACATGGCAGGCTGCCTATCAGTTTCAGGGCTTCATACCTTTAACCTATTTAGGATCAGCTGTTACTAAAGCAATCTTTATAGAACTGGGACCGGTTTTAACAGCTATAGTACTTGCAGGTAGAGTAGGGGCTTCAATAGCTGCTGAAATCGGCACTATGAAGGTTACCGAACAGGTTGATGCGCTTGAATCTCTTGCAATTAATCCGATAAGGTATCTTGTAATGCCAAGATTTTTGGCTGCAGTCGTGATGCTGCCGGTATTAACTATAATTGCAAACTTCGTTGCAGTTATGGGAGCCTTTGGCGTTGCATACTTTTTCCATGATGTTTCCTATGAAATCTTTTTCAACAGTGCAAGAAGAGTTTTTGAAACTAAAGATATAACAGGAGGTTTAATTAAAGCCATTTTCTTTGGTGCATCAACCTCAATTATAGGATGTCATGTTGGACTAAATGCACTCGGAGGAGCTCAGGGAGTTGGAAATGCAACAATCCGAGCTTTTGTTCTTGCTGCTGCGATGACACTGATACTAGATTATGTTCTCTGGACTACACTCTTCGGGTGAAGAAATTTTGTTAATAAGTTTGAGTTAAGTCGTTCCAAATTGCGTCATGCTGTTGATTAAAGATTATTTATAAAATAAGAAAATAAGTCTAATACATCTCCACAAGCTGTCTTGCCATAATCATCTTCTGAACCTCACTTGTTCCTTCGCCGATAGTGGTAAGCTTAACATCTCTGTAAAGCTTTTCAACAGGAAAGTCTTTTATGAACCCGTAACCTCCGTGTATTTGTATAGCTTCATTAGTTGCCCTTGTAGCTATCTCGCTTGCATAATACTTTGCCATTGAAGCTGCAAATTTGAAGTCCTTACCTTCATCCTTCAGCTTGGCAGCTTTATATGTAAGCAACCTTGCAGCTTCTATTTCAGTAGCCATATCAGCAAGTTTAAACTGTATAGCCTGAAACTCAGAAAGAGTTTTCCCGAACTGTTTCCTCTGTTTAGCATATTTAACCGAGTGTTCAAATGCTGCCTGAGCAATTCCGACTGCAAGTGCAGCAATAGAAATTCTACCTCCATCAAGTATCTGCATACATTGTTTATATCCATCACCTTCATTCCCTATGAGATTCTCAGCAGGGACTTTGCAGTTGTCAAATATAAGTTCACACGTATCGGATGAACGCATACCAAGCTTGTTTTCTTTCTTGCCGACAGAAAATCCCACAAATCCTTTTTCAAGTACAAATGCAGATATTCCCTTACTGCCTTTAGATTTATCAGTTACGGCTGTAATTACAGCTGTCTGCCCCACACCTCCCTGAGTGATGAAACTCTTGCTTCCGTTGAGAATATAATATCCGTTTTCCTTTACTGCTGTGGTTTGCATACCTGCTGCATCACTACCAGATACATTTTCAGTAAGTCCCCAGGCTCCCAGTTTCCTGCCTGAAGCAAGATCCGGTACATATTTCTTTTTAAGATCATCGCTTCCGAACATGTAAATATGATTAGTACACAAACCATTGTGTGATGCTACAGTAAGTCCGATTGAAGGGTCTGCTTTCGAAATTTCCTCTACTATAATAACGTAGTCAACAGTTGAGAGGTTAGATCCTTCATATTCCTCAGGGAACAGAATTCCCAGAAATCCAATTTCACCAAGTTCTTTAACAATGTCCATAGGAAATTCCTGTGATTCATCATATTCCATAGCTACCGGAGCTATCCTGTTCTGTGCAAAGTCCCTTGCAATTTTCTGAATCTGAAGATTCTCTTCGCTTAAGTTAAAGTCCATTTTAAATTTAAGTTATAGTTTAATAATTATATTCATAGTAAGCTTTCAGCAAAATCATATGGGTTGAGCTCACGTTGAACAATCCTGTCTATATTTTTTCTCAGGATGTTTTTCCTGTCATCTGTCCAGAAATTATTTTCAAGTCTTGAAGTAACAAGTTCATTAATCTGTTTAATAAGATGTTCCTTTCGCTTTACCTCCAGTTTACCTTTCGATATAAGGTAATCACGGTGTCTCAATATGAAATCAAGCAATTCATCCGTTCCCTGATCTCTGAGTGCAATCATCTTCACAACTGGTGTCTCCCTGTCTGAGTCAGATTTCATTTTAAGGTGAAGCATGGTTCTCAGTGCAACACCAAGAGCATCAGAACCTTCACGGTCAGATTTATTGATAACAAAAATATCTCCTATTTCCATTAAACCAGCCTTCATTGTCTGAACAGCATCTCCGGACTCGGGAACAAGGACAACTACTGTAGTATCAGCTGTCTGTGCTATATCTAATTCCGATTGTCCCACACCAACAGTCTCTATTAATATGAAGTCTTTGCCTGAGGCATCAAGTATTTCAGAAGTCTGTTTGCATTTAGCGGAAAGTCCTCCGAGGCTTCCTCTTGTTGCCATTGAACGGATGAACACATTTTCATCAAGTTCCTTCTCCTGCATTCTTATTCTGTCTCCAAGCAATGCCCCGCCTGTGAACGGACTTGTGGGATCAACTGCAATTACTCCGACTTTATAGCCTTTCTTGACGAGAAGTCTGATGAGATTATTGGTAATTGTGCTTTTGCCTGCTCCCGGTGGACCTGTAATTCCTATAAGATATGCGTGTCCGGTATGTGAGTAAAGCAATTTCAGAAGCTCACTGTAACCATTGAATTCATTTTCAACCATTGAGATACCTTTGGCAATTGCAGACTTATTTCCTTTAATTATTTTCTCAGCAAGTTCCTTAAGCAATATTACCTCTTATGATTTTTGAAATATTCAATTGTAACTTTTAGTCCTTCTTCAATCTTCATTTCTGGCTTCCAGCCAAGTTCTTTATTTATCTTCTCATAACTTAAAGCTGAACGCCTCTGTTCTCCAGCCTTTGGAGGTCCGTGCTTTTCAGGAAAATCAGCTTCAGCAAATTCATTTATCTTTCTGAAAATGTAATTTACATCTGTCTCTTCTCCAGTCCCTACGTTATATATTACAGGCTCATCACAATCAAGGGCAAGAACATTTGCATTAACAACATCATTTATAAAAACATAGTCTCTTGTCTGCAAACCGTCACCATTAATCAAAGGCTCTATACCATTTAAAATCTTTTCAGTAAAAATAGCTATCACGCCACATTCACCATGGGGGTTTTGTCTTGGCCCGTAAACGTTTGCGTAACGCAGGATTACATATTTAAGTCCGTAAACGTGATGGTAATAATAAAGATATTTCTCAACACATAACTTATTTATTCCGTAAGGCGCATAAGGCCTTGTTGGATGATTTTCATCTGCAGGGAAATAATCATGTTCTCCGTATATAGCTCCGCCGGTTGAAGCAAATATGAATTTCTTAACCCCGTGTTTAACCGCGTTTTCAAGAAGATTAACTGAACCCTTTATATTGACATCTATGTCAAACATTGGACTTGCAACAGACTTCCTGAGATCAATCTGTGCTGCGTGATGATTAATAATATCTATTTTATGCTTGCTGAAAACTTCCCTTACTCTTTCATCAGTGATGTCCATTTCATAAAAAACTGCTGACGGATTTATGAACTCCTTTACACCTGTTGACATATTGTCTATAATAATCACGTTATGCCCGGCATTTATGTATGCATCTGCAACATGTGAGCCAATAAATCCGGCACCTCCGGTAACTAAGATGTTCATAAGCCTTTTTCCCCTATGTCCTTCCTGTAATATTTATTTTCAAAATTTATCAACTTACAGTTTCGGTAAGCTATATTTATAGCCTCATGAAGACTTTTATCAGATACCCCTGTAACATTAAGAACCCTCCCTCCAGACGATACGATTTTCCCGTCTTTCATTTTTGTTCCTGCATGAAATACTACGCAGTCTTCGCTAATATTTTCAAGTCCGGTTATCTCGAATCCTGTACTGTAATCATCAGGATATCCTTCGGAAGCAAGAACAACAGTACAAGCGTATGAATCCGATAACTCAAGTCTGTAATCTTTAAGCTTGCCAGCTGATGCTGAAAGCAATAATTCTAAAAAGTCTGATTTAATTAAAGGCAAAACAGACTGAGTCTCAGGATCTCCGAATCTTGTATTGAACTCAATAACATAAGGCTCGTCACTTTCATCTATCATTAAACCCGCGTAAAGACAACCTGTGTAATCTTCACCGCTGTTCCTCATATTTGAAATTACCGGCTCAATTATTTTTTTTCTTACTTTATCCATAACTGAAGAAGTAACAATCTTTGATGCAGGCGCATAACTTCCCATTCCACCTGTATTTTTACCTGTTTCACCTTCTGCTATTTTTTTATGATCCTGTGAAGATGGGAGTATTACATAATTTTCACCATCACTTACAGCAAAGACACTTGCTTCAGTTCCTGTGAGAAACTTTTCAATTACAACCCTTTCACCCGACGGACCGTGAATTTTTCTGTCCATGTAGTCCGCAATTGTAAGAGTCGCTATACTGAAATCATCTGCTATTACCACACCTTTGCCCGCAGCAAGTCCGTCAGCTTTGATAACTATGGGATAGGAAGCCGTCTTTATGTAATTTTCAAGTTCAACTCTCTGGGAAGAATCAAAAACTTTATATTCAGCTGTAGGAATTCCGCAACTTGTCATGAAGTTTTTAGCGTAACTCTTACTG
>JAOADS010000149.1 GCA_026417195.1 Ignavibacteria bacterium
CTAATATTTAATCCATAAAGTTTAGTAACTAATCTTTCTATATATTTAAAAGAAACACCGTATTTTTTCCCAATCTCCGCATCAGAAGTGCCTTTAATTTTTTCTTCTAAAATAATTTTTTGTAATTCTTAATTTTTAAAAAAGCTTATTTTGAAGTTGTTTTAGCCTTCTTAGCTCCGTATTTTGAACGCCCTTGCTTCCTGTCAGCAACTCCGATAGAATCAGCTGCTCCCCTGACAATGTGATACCTTACACCGGGTAAATCTTTCACCCTGCCTCCCCTGATTAAAACGATTGAATGCTCCTGAAGATTGTGACCTTCGCCTGGTATATAAGCTGTAACCTCCATACCATTAGATAATCTCACCCTGGCAACCTTTCTTAAGGCAGAATTGGGTTTCTTGGGAGTAGTTGTATATACTCTTGTACAAACACCTCTTTTTTGAGGTGAAGAACCTAATGCAGGAGATTTGCTTTTATATTTTAAAACCTTTCTCCCCTTACGAACTAATTGATTAATTGTAGGCACTAAATGTTAAGTATATTATTTTCTGAAACTACAAAAATAGCTATTTATGAGCAAATAGTCAAGATTACGAATTACAACATTTGAGCTAACTCAGAACACTTAGCTAAATTCAGGCGGACAAATTTTCATAAGGCGCTCTGTTTCTTAATATAAATAACTTTTTGGCTTTGACAACATCTTACAGTCATAAAACAACATCATCTGTAACGTTAAATAAATTCTGGAATGATTCCTATACTCATAGCTTTAATCAATACCCATGAAAATTTACATCCTATAATGATTTAAAAATCATAAAAAATAGCTATATTTGAAAAAACAAGTTTATAAAATTATGAACAAATTCTTGTTTATATCTTATTTTATAATCTTTCATCTAAATCTTCTCACCCAGGAGTTCAATGCCGAAAAGATATATGAAATCGCAGATAAATCTGTAGTGGTAATTTATGCCTATGACGAAAACGGAAATATTTCTCAGGGCAGTGGAGTAATAATTGACAGAAACGGATTAGTAGCAACAAATTACCATGTCTGCAGAGGTGCAGGTAAAATAGAAGTTAAGCATTACGATAAAACATTCGGTGATGTTTCTATTTTAGCACAAGATGAATTATCTGATCTGCTTATACTAAAGCTAAATGTAACTTTCCCGCATATACTTGTCCCTGCAGGAACAAACTCTCTGAAACAAGGACAGAGAATTTTTGCAATAGGAAGTCCTGAAGGATATGAAAACTCAATTTCTGAAGGAATCATCAGTGGCTTCAGAATTAACTCAAACAATATAAGATTAATTCAGATGACTGCACCTATTACTGAAGGCTCCAGCGGAGGAGCTGTGTTAAATTCAAGAGGTGAACTCATAGGCTTAAGCACGAGCGGTCAACATGAAGGTAACATTTACTTTACAGTTCCGTCTGATTACATATATGAACTTCTTGAAACTGTTGGGATAAAGATAGAAAACACTGACAAAGTAACGAAAATTTCAGATTATGCGGAAGAAGCGGATTATCTGAGCTTTGGAGAAAATGCATACCGCGATAATAATTTTGAAGATGCTGAAGTTTATTACTCCAGACATTTAGAAAAATTCTCAAATGATTTCGGTATTCTTTATAAACGTGCTTACTCAAGGTTCAGGCTAAAAGACTACCAGAAAGCTATTGCTGATTTTACAAGAGTTCTGGAGAGCGGAACCAACAAAGTTGAAACTTTATTTTACAGAGGAAACTGCTATTTCATGTCAAAAGATTATAATAGAGCATATTCAGATTACACATCAGCACTTGAAATTGAACCTGATAATGCAGAAATATATTATAACAGAGGATACACTAATCTGCGTCTGTTACGTTATGAAGAGGCTATCTCTGACTGGAAAAAAGCTATAATGCTTAAAACAGAGTATGAAAAAGAACTTCACCCAAGAATTACTGTAACTGAGGAATTAATAAACAAGCGGAAGTAGAATGTTATTAAATAAAATCAAAAGACCAACACAGTTCTATATGCTTTTTGCTATAATTGTTCTTCTGATTATTCTTGTGGGGGTTTATATTGGATTGATAAGATAAAATCATTTAGTTTTATCTTTACTTTTAAAATTGAGGGAAGCAGAGTTAATGCAATATCTAAGACCTGTAGGTTCCGGCCCATCATCAAAAACATGCCCGAGATGTGCTCCGCAGTTTGAGCATACAACCTCAGTCCTTACCATACCAAGTGAATAGTCCTCTTTTTCGCTGACATTTTTTTCATCAATCACATCATAAAAGCTTGGCCATCCGGTCCCGGAATTAAACTTAGTATCACTGGAGAAAAGAGGCAATCCGCACACAATACACTGATATTGACCTTCCTCATGATGGTCCCAGTATTTATTCTGAAAAGGCCTCTCAGTACCTTTTTCCTGAGTTACCCTATATTGTTCTTCAGTAAGTTTTGACTTTAATTCATCCTTGTTCATGAAATTGCATGATTTGTTTTGACTCTCTGAATCTTCTGAAATATTCTTTTTATATCTTTGCTGCTCTGCACAGGAGTAAAATACAAAAGATATCATAAAAGTTACAATAATCAGAAGAAGCATTTGAAATTATTCCCGGATACAAAAATATTAATATTAATTGATAAATTCAGCTATTATATTTACACAGAAATGAGTGCAACAGAACAAAAAATTCTGATATTGGCTGCGATAATTATGTTTGTAATTATACTTATCAGAGTAATGTTGTAAAACTTAATAAATATTTAATTTAAGTTTTTTATATTTTCTTATCTTGACGATACATATATCTGCATTCAGTAAAATTAACTTTCAAATTCTCATCCTTAATGTCAAAAAATTCTTTTAAGAAGACTTTCATATTAGATACAAACGTAATTCTTCATGACGCGACATGCATAAATCAGTTCAAGGAACATGACATAGTAATACCGATTTCCGTGATAGAAGAACTAGATCATTTTAAACGCGGATCACAAGTAATAAATCTAAATGCAAGAGAATTTGCAAGGACACTTGATAATCTCACCGGCAGTGCATTATTTGACGGAGGAGTATCTCTCGGAAAAGGAAGAGGGAAAGTATCTGTGATATTAAGTAAAGGACTTGATGACGAAATAAAGAAAATATTCAGGGATGATAATCCGGATCACAGAATATTAAGCACGGCTCTTGAAGTAAAAAGAAAAAGAAAATCAGATAACATAATTCTTGTCAGTAAAGATGTAAATTTAAGAATGAAAGCAAAAGCTATAGGGATTCTGGCAGAAGATTATAGTACCGATAAAATTGTAAACGTTGAAGAACTTTACAGCGGGAAAGAAACTATTGAGAATATTAATCATGAAGTAATTAACAAACTCTATAACCCGCCTTTTGAACTTCCCATTAAGCCTTACCTGACGAAACTTAAAACAGACATCATCCCGAATAAATATTATATATTAAGAAATTCCACGCATTCAGTGCTTGCCTCAGTTAGCCATACAAGAGAAACAATCAGAAAAGTAGATAAAACTCATGTTTACGGTATCATGCCAAGAAATGCCGAACAGACATTCGCAATAGACGCTCTCATAAATTTCAACATACCTCTTATAACGATCACCGGCAAAGCTGGCACCGGCAAAACCCTGCTTGCTTTAGCCTCAGCGCTTCACGTCAGGAAGTATTACAGACAAATATATCTCTCCCGCCCTGTTATACCACTTAGCAATAAAGATATTGGTTTTCTGCCCGGAGATGTTGATTCAAAATTAGCTCCTTATATGCAGCCTCTCTGGGATAACCTGAAAGTAATTCAGGATCAGTATTCAGAAACTGAAAAGCCATATCAGCAGATAAATCAGATGATCAAGGAAGAAAAATTAGTAATTGAACCATTAAGTTACATCAGAGGAAGAAGTCTCCAGAGAATATTCTTTATAGTTGACGAAGCCCAGAACCTTACACCTCATGAAATAAAAACAATAATCACAAGAGTAGGTGAAGGTGCTAAAATTGTTTTTACCGGAGATATATATCAGATAGATCATCCGTACCTTGACAGCCAGTCAAACGGATTAACATATCTTATAGAACATTTCAAAGGTCAGCCGTTATATGCACATATAAATCTGCTTAAAGGAGAACGCTCTGAACTGGCAGAACTCGCAAGCAACCTTCTTTGAAAATTGGAATTTAAATTAAAGTCTCCTGCTAAAATTAACATAGGATTAAGGATACTTTCCAGAAGAAAAGACGGCTATCACAACATAGAAACTATATTCTATCCGCTAAGAATTTCCGATGAAGTAAAAGTAAAAACATTCAATTTAAAAGCTAAATCTGGTGAAGTTAAGGTGAAAACCATACCTTTCATGAATATTAATGATAATGAGAATATTTGTTATAAAGCATGTGTACTCTTCTTTGAAAAATTCAGGCTTCCTATGCCTGAAATCCGTGTAACTATCAAGAAGAAAATTCCTTTAGGTGCCGGCCTTGGAGGTGGAAGTTCAAATGCAGCCTGTGTTATCAGGACTCTGGCAAATGTTTATCATATAAACCTCAACAACAAACATTTACTAAATTTAGCTTCCTCCTTAGGCAGCGATGTCCCTTTTTTCTTGTATGGGAAACCTTCATATGCTTTTGGAAAAGGTGAAAAACTTATAGGACTCCCGAATTTCAGAATACCGTACAAAATCCTGCTTGTAAATCCAAAGATCAGTATTTCAACACAAGAGGCTTACAATGCAATCAGCCTTGAAAACAGAAAAAAGAAAATTATGCATAAAGTCAGCACATTCACACCGGATAATGAAAAACTTATGCATAATGACTTTGAAGAAATTGTCTTCAGATGGTATCCGGAAATAGGTAAAATTAAAGCTGATCTTTTAAAGTTAGGAGCTGTGTATTCAATGATGAGCGGAAGCGGCTCAACCGTTTACGGGTTTTTCAAACAACATAGCACGGATAGTGAAGCTGCCTTGAAATACTTCAGATCGCTGGGATATATTACTTTCCTGTCGTAATTAATCAGAAATTCAACTGCAAGTTAAAGCTTGGAATCTGCTTTATTGAATTTGTGTATGGTGAATAATGGTTCTGGATTCTGAATCCGGTTTGTAATTTAAGTCTGCTGTTATATTTTGAAATTGTCCAGGCCGCATCAGCAGCACTGAGTATATGATTAAGTATGGCAGTAATCGGTCCTATCTTTGCAAGATCATAGAAATCATTTGCTTTCTGCCTCTCTCCGGCATAGTAGATAAACATAGGTGTCCTATAGGCTGTCTCTTATACACAT
>JAOADS010000150.1 GCA_026417195.1 Ignavibacteria bacterium
AGCATAGTGTTACTGCTTCTCAGAAAGAAAATTAAAAATACAGAACTGAAATATATCAGAAACTCTTCAGTTGTAATTCTTATACTGAACATTCTGAACTTCGTTATCCTGAATCTCGTTCACGGTTACTATGAATTAACCATACTGGGACTTCTTCTTTTCCTCTCTGCTTTTATATCTTCACATATCAAAACCAAATCCGATGAAGTCTGAATATTTCATAGTCCTGATTTGTTGTATCATAGTTCCACTTATGAAAAGCTTTAGCAGGGAAATTAATTTTTACAGAAACCCTGCCTCACTTGTTATTTCAATAGCTCTTCCGTTCTTTATTTTCATATTATGGGACATTTATGCAACCAGCCGAGGTCACTGGGATTTCAACCCTGATTACATCACTGGTTACAGAATATATAATTTACCAATTGAAGAAGTTCTATTTTTTATTGTTATCCCGTTTTGCGGACTTTTTACATGGGAAGTTGTAAAATATTTTTATAAAAAAAGCTCATGAAGGAATATACTCTGATAGCTGTTACATCTGTCATTGTAGTTATTATCTTTGATCTGGTAATACTTAAAACAAAGTTAGTTAAGGAGAAAAAGTTCTGGATATTCTGGGCTGTTATGTTTATGCTCCTTATAATAGTAAACGGATATCTTACGTGGAGACCTATTGTAACCTATAACAGTAATTTTTTTATGAACATCAGGTTCTTCACCATACCGCTTGAAGATTTTCTCTTTGGTTTCAGCCTCATCAGCTCCAATATCATTTTAAGGGAATTTTACGAAAGAATATGCCTAAGAAAGTAATAATCATAGGCAGTGGTTTCGGAGGGCTTGCATCAGCTATAAGGTTAGCAGCTAAAGGCTATGATGTTGAAATATTTGAAAAAAGAGATAAACCAGGAGGCAGAGCCTATGTTTACGAAATAAACGGATTCCGCTTTGACGGAGGACCTACTGTTATTACCGCTCCATTTCTTATAAAGGAGTTATTTGAGTTAACAGGAAAAAATTATCAGAATTACTTCCGTCTTACAGAACTGAACCCATTTTACAGGATCTTTAACTATGAAAAGAAATTTTTTGATTACAATTCAGATGAAAATTTTATACTGGATCAGATAGGTAAGTTCTCAGATTCAGACAAGGACGCGTACAGGAAGTTCATTGAAACAACAAAGGCAATATTTCAGAAAGGTTTTGTTGAACTTGCTGACAAGCCTTTTCTCAGACTCTCTGATATGATAAAAATAGTTCCTGACCTGATTAAACTCCAGTCATATAAAAGTGTTTACCGTTATGTATCTGGTTTCATAAAGAACGATTTTCTCAGGCAGTGTTTCTCATTTCATCCCTTGCTTGTAGGAGGTAATCCCTTTGACGCAACTTCAATTTATACACTGATACATTATCTGGAAAGAAAATGGGGGATTCATTATGCAATTGGCGGGACCGGAGCAGTGGTAAATTCACTTGTTAAATTGTTTGAAGAATGCGGAGGAAAGATAAATTACTGCTCTGAAGTAAGTAAGGTTGAAATCAGAAACAGCAAAGCAGCAGGAGTGAAACTTAAATCAGGTGAGTTCGTGCAGGCAGATTATATCGTCTCCAATGCAGATGTAGCATTTACATATATGAAACTCATCGATCCCGAATATAGGAATAAATACAGTGACAGGAAACTCAGGAGGATGAAATACAGTATGTCCTTGTTTGTAATTTACTTCGGAACAAGGAAACGTTACACAGATTCGGGTCTTTCACATCATAATATAATACTTGGCAAAAGATACAGAGAGCTTATTGAAGATATATTCAAACGTAAGATTTTAGCTGATGATTTTTCATTATATTTGCATATGCCAACAATAACCGACAGCACAATAGCACCTGAAGGCTGCGAATCATTCTATGTTCTCTCTCCGGTTCCTCACCTTGAGTCAGGAGTTAACTGGCTGGAAGTAGCTAAACCTTACAGAGACAGAATTATGAATTTCCTTGAAGAAAACTACCTGCCTGGCCTTCAGGATAATATTATAGCTGAACATTATATTGATCCTTTACATTTTCAGAACGAACTGAACAGTTACCTCGGATCAGCTTTTTCTGTCGAGCCGATATTAACCCAGTCTGCCTGGTTCAGACCACATAACAGATCAGAAGATATAGAGAATCTTTATTTCACCGGGGCTGGAACACATCCGGGTGCGGGGCTGCCCGGTGTACTTTCGTCAGCTAAGATAGTGGAAAAACTTATATGTTCAAATGACTGACCTGATCATAAAAGAAAATTATAACCCTCTTATATGTTCTTATGAAGAGTGCAGAGCATATACAAAACGATTTGCAAAGAGTTTCTACTTTGCATCTTTTCTTCTGCCAAAAGAAAAAAGAAACGCTGCATATTCAGTTTATTCATTCTGTCGTCTTGTTGATAACATAGCAGATTCATACTGCTCTGAAAGTCCCCCAGCACTTGAAAATAAATTCTCTATTGTTCATAGATTTCTTGATGATGTTTATTCCGGAAAAGCATTTGAAGGGAAGAATTTTTCAGCTTTCGCTGAAACTGTAAGAAGATATGGAATATCCAGAAGTCTCTTTGATGAACTGATTGAAGGAGTTAAAACAGATCTCCGGAAAAATCGTTATGAAACTTTCGCAGAGCTTGAAAACTATTGTTACAAGGTTGCATCTGTTGTTGGATTGATAATGACAGAGATATTCGGATATTCGGATAAAATCGCCTTACAGTATGCAATGTATCTCGGCAAAGCAATGCAGCTTACAAACATCCTCAGGGATATAGGCGAAGATTACAGACTTGGGAGGATCTATATCCCTAGTGAGGAACTTCAGTGCTTCGGATATTCTGAAAAAGATATAGCAGACGGAGTTATAAATCAGAATTTCAAGATGCTTATGAAATTCAACATTGACAGAGCCCGTATGTATTATGAACTTGCCTCTCACGGAATACCATATCTTACGGATGACGGCTCAAGAACTACAGTAGTTCTCATGTTGAAAATTTATTCTGCCATACTTGATGAAATCGAAAATCACGGATATGATGTTTATTCATCAAGAAGATATGTAAAGACAATAGAAAAATTTAAAATGGCAGGATATTATTTCATCAATAAAGAAGAAAGAAAGAAATTCATCCCTCCGCGAAAATATGGTCACCAAAGAATCCGTTCTCTTTACCCCGGAATATTACCTGACTAAATCTTAGTTTTGAAAAAAATTGCAGTAATAGGCTCTGGTATTGGAGGCTTGTCAGCTGCATCAAGACTTGCTCATCAGGGATATGAGGTTCACATTTACGAAAAAAATTCTTACCCGGGAGGAAAAGCTTCTCAGGTAATAAAAGATAATTTCCGCTTTGACCGTGGACCATCTCTTCTTACAATGCCTTTTGTATTAGAAGAACTGTTTAACTTCTGTCATGAGGATATAAAAAAACATATAAGTTACAAGAAACTTGATATACTATGTAAATACTTTTTCCCTTCCGGAAACATTATAAATGCATGGTCAGATACAGAGAGATTTAAAGATGAAATTGATTCAAAAACTTCTGATACTGGAGAAAGTCTGAAGAAATATCTTGACTACTGTAGAAAAATATACGATCTCGCAGCAGATATTTTTCTCTTCCATAATCCCAGGAAACTCTCAACCTACCTCTCGCGAAGTGCCATAAAAGCCTTGCTGAACATTAACAAGATTGACATCTTCAGAACAATGGACGAAGCTAACAGATCCTTCTTCAGAGATGAGAAATTAATACAGCTTTTCAACAGGTATGCTACATATAACGGCTCAGATCCTTATAAATGCCCTGCCACACTTAACATAATCTCTCACGTGGAATATAACCTTGGGGGATATTACATTCATCCCGTAACGGAAAACAACTATCAGAAATTATCAGGTTCTCAAGTCAGATCAGGGGGTATTCATAGTCTGACGTATGCTCTTTATCAGCTGGCTCTGAAAAAAAGAGTTAAATTTCATTTCAACTCTGAAGTGAGAGAAATAACAACCTACGGAAGAAAAATCAGATCAATAAGAACAGATGATGAGATAATTCCATGTGATGTAGTTTTGTCAAACATTGATGTTTATCTGACTATGAAACTTATTGACAAGCAATGTAACTTAAACATTGAAAACAAACTTTCCTCATCTGCACTTGTTTTTTACTGGGGAGTTAAAATCACAAGCAGTGAACTTGAAATTCATAATATACTTTTCTCTCAAGACTACAGGAAAGAGTTCAGGCAGATATCAGATGAGAAAATCTACCCTGAAGATCCCACTATATACATCTACATCTCTTCAAAATTCAATCCCTCAGATGCTCCAGACGGATATGAAAACTGGTTTGTAATGATAAACACACCAGAAGTAAATCCCAATCTGAAAAACTTAAGTGAAATAAGAGAAAAAATAATCAGCAAGATAAGAAAAGTAACCGGATACGATATAGAGAATCTGATCGTGGCTGAGGAAATAATGACTCCTTACGATCTGGAAAATTTAACAGGAAGCTACAAAGGTGCGATTTACGGCATTTCATCAAACAACAGAACTTCAGCATTTATGCGACAGTCTTGTAAATCAAAACATATCAAAGGTCTTTATTTCTGCGGCGGAACCGTTCATCCGGGTGGAGGGATCCCGCTTGTAATAATATCCGGTAAAAATGCTGCTGATGAAATAATTCAGGATTATGGACAACTTAATTCATAGTCATAAAAGGTCTCCATAAAAAAAGCCCGTCTGAATTATAACGGGCTTTTCATATTGTATTTCGCTATTTTTACTTTACAATCATCATCTTCTTTGTATCCTTAAACTCTACCGTTTCAATCGTATAGAAATAAATTCCTGAACTCAGAGATGATGCATTAAAAGTAATTTCATAAGTCCCCGCTTTAAGACTCTGGTTTACAAGCTCTGAAACTTCTGTCCCTCTTGTGTCATAAACAGTTATCTTAACATCTGACTCTTTAGGAATATCAAATCTTATACTTGTTACAGGATTAAACGGATTGGGATAGTTCTGGTAAAGTGCAAATTTATCCGGGATATTTCTACCTATTGGTTTTATCCCGGTAATTGATCTCTCAAACTTTGATATGAATGCATCCTCACCTCCCGATAGAGTTCCCTGAAAGTAGACGCCACCGCCTGGATTATGTGTAGGAAAATCACTTGACCTAGTCA
>JAOADS010000014.1:0-14076 GCA_026417195.1 Ignavibacteria bacterium
ACTATATTGTCTGTGTATTTGATAAAGAATTTATAATAGAAAAAAAGTTGGCACGGAAATATGAATTTTATGACTTTTCAGAGATTTCCGGTAATGAAGGTATAAGGCTTGTCATAGATGAGTTCAGGACTAAAGGTATATCAGCAGATGAACAGGTAGCAGAATTTTTACTTTCTCTTTATACTGATCCAGATTTTCTGATTTCGGAGATTAATAAGATTTCTGATTACGTCGGGGAAGGCAATGAACTTAACAGAGAAGTTTTAAATAGGATTTTAAAGTTCAGTAATACCAGCTCTTCTTTTGAAGAGCTTTTTGTAAGTCTGATAAAGAAGGATAGCAGGGGTGCAATTACTGCGGCAGATAATATATTAACCTATCAGGCAGTATCTGAAATTTATCTGCTTGCAGTATTATCTTCGTTATTTACAGACTTAATACTGCTTAAAAAATCAGGCCGAGCTGACTCAAATAATCTCTGGGGAGAAAGAGCCCGTATGCTTCAGGAATGTTCTTCAGAAGTTACTGAAGACCGGCTTAAATACTCTGTAAAAGCTATAATTGAAGCAGATAAAATGTTGAAAAACACTACAGTTCAGCCAAAGCTTATTGTTTTTAACCTCATATCTTCTTTAATATCATTCAATGGCTGAAAAAAGGAACATTTTCGTTTGTTTTTGGTTAAATAATTTAGACTACATATGAAACCTTCTAAAGAAGGTAAAGATCTGGTGAGTGATGAGAAGCTTATGTCTGAATTCCAGAACGGTAACAATAAGGCATTTGACGAAATAGTTAGGAGATATAAAGACAGACTGACAAACTTCATCTATCGTTATACCGGTAATTATGATGACTCTGACGATATAGTTCAGGATACTTTTGTAAGGGTTTACACTTCCAAACATTTGTATAAGGAGATTGCTAAGTTTTCAACATGGATTTATACAATTGCTATTAACATTGCCAAAACTAAAGTGATTAAGGAAAAAAAGTTCAATAAAACTTCCCTTACAGTTGAAACAAATGATGAGGAGTGGGAACTTGAGATCAGTGACAATTCAGTTTCTCCCGAGTCTCTGGCTGATTCGGTACTGCTTAGCAGACATATACAAAATGCACTTAATTCTATTAATGAAGTTTACAGAGAACTTGTTATACTCAGGGATATTGAGAATTTTTCTTATGAGGAAATCGTGGAGATGACCGGTTTACCTATGGGTACGGTGAAATCACGTATCAACAGAGGAAGAGAAAGACTTCAGGAAATTTTAAAAGATATATATGAAGGTCAATAATGATTCAGGAAGAAGAAAAATACAGAGAAATAATCAGACTACTTAACAGCCTGCCAAGAGTCAAAGCAAAAAAAGGTTTTGAAGCAAGGCTGATGGAAAGGCTACGCAGACAAGAAGATATTGTAAAGACTCAAGTCACTGAAGAGTCTTTATTTAATAAATTTCTCTCAATTTTTAAACCTTCGTTTATTCCAGCAGTGGCAGTGAGTGCAGTTATATTAATAGCTGTAATTGTTTATTTTTCCTACTTTGTAAGTAATGGCAATGATTATTCTGAAACGAATGCTATATCAGATCCGCACAAAACTGAACATCTTATTTATTTAAGAAACGATAAGGATTCATATCTCACTGGCAAATCCAATACTGATCTGAGTATGAACAACACAACCTCTGATAAACAGTCAGGACCAGATTATGATCATCGTTCAGAAATTTCCAGTTTAAGTAAAGAGAGTCCTAAACATAGTAATGAAAATATAAAGGCTGATAACGAAACTATAGTAGCTGAATATAATTCAGGTCTGGAAGCTACAAAGACTGAATCTGAAAGCAGGGATAATGTGATTTCACGTAATGAAAAAATAGGCACCGATAAGAAAGAGAAGAATACAAAGGTTTATGATGAGATAAATCGATTGGGATTGTTACCATTAGCGAAAGCTCACAAACCTGAAGTGGATTCATCCAAACAGGATTCAACTAAAAAAAATAATCAAAAAGATAAGAAGTTAAAAGAAGAACCTGAGAAATAAATTTTTTATCCCTTATCTGTTATTCTTTTTTCAAGTATGTTATCTATTAAGCCGTAATCCCTTGCTTCTTCAGCTGTCATAAAATAATCTCTGTCACAATCTTTTTTTATAGTTTCAAAGTCTTTTCCTGTATGTCTGGATAGGATATTGTAAATAATGTCTCTGGTCCTGATCATTTCTTTTGTATATATTTCTATATCTGTAGCCTGTCCCTGAGTGCCTCCGAGAGGCTGATGTATCATAATTTTAGAATGGGGGAGCGAAGTTCTCTTACCTTTTGAACCTCCGGTTAGTAAAACAGCACCCATAGAGGCAGCCATTCCTATGCAGATAGTAGCAACGTCGGGTTTTATATATTGCATGGTATCGTAAATTGCAAGTCCGGCTGAAACGCTGCCGCCAGGGGAGTTGATGTAAAGCATTACATCTTTGTCCGCATCTTCAGATTCAAGAAATAAAAGCTGTGCAATTACCAGACTTGCTGTATGGTCATCAACCGGAAAACCAAGGAAAACTATTCTTTCTCTTAACAGTCTGGAATATATATCCATTCCTCTTTCGCCTCTGGCTGTTTGTTCCACAACCATTGGTACCAGTTGCCCAACTGTGTCTAATCCTTTATTGATTAAATCTTTATTGCCTGAAATTATTTTATTGTAGTCCATTTAAATAAGTTTTGTAAGTTTTAGGATGTGAGTGAGTGATCTGTATTTTCTATTTCTCTGATAATTGAATTTTCTGTTAGAAATTTTATAAGTTTTCTGTCAAGTATTTTCTGTTTTATCTCATAACTTTCTTTGTAAAGTTTTTCAAGTTTATCTTCAGGAATATTTAGTTTTTTTGAATCTTCTTCAATAATCTGCCTCAAATCATCATCGTTGACTTCAATTTTCTCCAGTTCTATTATCTTATCTCTTATAAGATACCACTTTGCTTCAAGAATTGCATCAGCTCTTTTTGTTCTGCGGTATTCTTCCTCATCAAATTGTTCTGGAAGACTTCTTCTGGGATTACGGCTTATAATTTCTTCTAAATATGAATCAAGAATTTTATCCGTGATTGAATTCGGAACGGAAACATCGTTTATTCTTATCAGTTCACTGATTATGTTGCTTTTCAGTTCTCTTTCTTCAAGATTTTTGTAAAATGCCTCCAGATCTTCTCTTATCATACCTTTGAATTCTTCCAGAGTTTTCGGAGCGTTCTCTCCATAAATTTTTACGAAGAAATCCTCGTTAAGTTCCGGAAGGTTAACTTTCTGGATTTTATGACAGAAAGCTCTGTATTTTTTTGTCTTTCCGTTATCTGAAGGGATATAGATGACTCTTTCTTCTCCTTTGATTATGTTTTCAAACTGTTTTACAAGATCTTCATTAAGCTCAGTACTGTTCAGGTAGAAATTAAGATTGTTATGTTTTTTACCTATTATTTCAATCCCGTTTTCATCAAGTTCCTGAAGATCAACTGTAATAAGATACTCTTTGCCGTTTACTTTATCTTTGTCTTCATAGCTTGAGTTCTCATACTGAAGAAGCTTGATTTCATCATCAATTTCTTTATTGCCGACTTGCCTCAAGGTTTTGGTAATTTCAATCCCCTTATATTTTGTTAAGTTGATTTCCGGAAAGACCTCATATTTTACTTTAAACTGAAGATGTCCCTTTGGTTCGTAGTCTATATCAATCAGCTGTCCTTCACTTATAGGTTTAATGTCATTTTCCATCAGATAGTTACGGAAGATCTCATTTGCTATATCTTCCAGAGAAGATTGTTCTATAAGGTCGCCATACTTCAGTTTGAGAATGTTCATAGGCGCTTTACCTTTTCTGAAACCGGGTATTTCAGCTTTTTTCTGAAATTTTTTATATGCTTTTTCAAAATAATTAGTTAATTCAGAATAGGGGATTTCAAATTCAACTTCCTGTGTAACTTCGTCTATTTTATTAAACTTGCTTTCCATTTTTCAGTTACAAAGCTAATTTTATTAATTTTCTATTTCAATGAATAAATCTTGAACAATGAGCTACAGATTAATTTATAGTAAGTTAGTAAGTGTTTTTATAATTTTGGAAGATGAATGAAAAATTATGTAGCATTATCAAGAAAAAAGAGCGAACTGTAATAGGAATTTTATCAGGTACATCTGTTGATTCAGCAGATGCCGTGCTTGTGAAAATTAAAGGATCTGGTATTAATTCAGAAATAAGGGTATTGGATTTTGTAAGTCTTCCGTTCAGCGATGAGTTGAAAAGTGCGGTTTTCAAAGCTTCTGAGGTTAAGACTTCAAGAGTAGATCACATTTGCAGGCTTAATGTTATAATCGGAGCATTTTTCTCTGATGCAATTTTTAAACTTCTCAAGAGAAACAGGTTATCAAAAGATCAGATAGATTTGATCGGATCTCACGGACAAACCATTCATCATTTACCGGATAATAATAAGTATGTCGGATACAAAACAAAGTCAACTTTGCAGATAGGTGATCCGTCGGTGATTGCGAATTTAACAGGAATTACAACAGTTGGTGATTTCAGGATTGCAGATTGTGCTGTTGGAGGAGACGGTGCTCCCTTAGTTCCTTATCTGGATTATATTTTATTCTCTCATAAAGAAAGCAACAGGTTATTGGTAAATATAGGAGGAATTGCAAATATTACATTCCTTCGTGCTGGCTCTGGTATGAATGATATTAAAGCATTTGATACCGGTCCTGGCAATATGTTGATTGATGCATTATCAAAGATTTTTTTTAAAACCTCATATGACAGAAGCGGCAGACTTGCCCGAAACGGCTCTGTTAATACTGAATTGTTCAATTATCTTTTAAAGGATAGTTTTTACAGAAAAACCCCTCCTAAATCATCTGGTAGGGAGAGTTACGGAGAACCCTATGTAAAAAAACTGGTACAGATTTCAAAAAAGATGAATAAATACGATGTAATCAGAACAGTGACTGAGTTTACAGCATATTCGGTATGGTATAATTTTAATCAGTTTATTAATTGTAAATCTGACTGTGAAATAATTGTCAGCGGCGGAGGCTCAAAAAATCCGGTAATTATGAAGTCTCTGAAGAATTATTTCAGGAATTTCAAAGTATCAGTGTTAAACTACAGAGGGATTACATCTGCTAACAAAGAGGCAGTATTATTTGCAGTTCTTGCAAATGAATGTATTTCAGGTAATCCGACTAATATAAGATCAGTTACATCTTCCGGAAGGAAAGTGATTTTAGGTAAAATATGCCAGGCTCTGTAAAAAGTAAAGTTGCAATTGTAACCGGCGGGACAGGTTATCTGGGCAGTGTGATTGCCAGAAAACTTGCTGGAGAAGATATGAATGTGTATGTTCCTGTCAGGTCTCTAGAAAAATTCAAATCAGTTTTTGAAAACACATTTGAAACTGATGAATCAGATAAGCTTCTGAGAATCTATGGTCTGCCATGTGATGCTTTCAATGAAGATGAAGTAAAGACTTTTTGCGATAATGTGTTCAGCAGAGAGGGAAGAATTGATTTTCTGATAAATACAATAGGGGGATATCATCTTAAAACCCTTGTTTCAGATATGGATATTGATCTGATAAACAATCAGAAGATACTTAACTTTGACACTACGTTTTATTTTACCAAAAACGCTTTAAGTTTTATGAAAATAAGGAAGTTCGGAAGGGTTATTTCAATATCTGCAAAGCCAGCTATTCAGACAACTTCAGGTAAGTTAGCCTATTCAATAAGCAAACAGGCAGTTATTAATCTTATGAATACACTTGCTGAGGAAAATAAAGATTACGATATCACTTTCAATTCAATAGTTCCAGACATAATTGATACACCAGCCAACAGAAAGAGCATGCCAGATAAGAATTCCGAAAATTGGGTAAAGACTGAAGATATAGCTGAGTTATGTCTTTACCTTACAGGGGATCATGCGGGGAAAATAAACGGAAATGTTATCACTATGTTCAGTAAATGATTCTTTATAATACTTCTTTAATCCTCCTTATTGCTTCATTTATATTTTCCACAGAGTTAGCATATGAGAATCTTAAATATCCTTCGCCGTATTCTCCGAACGAAGTTCCGGACAGGCAAGCAACACCGGCTTCATACAGAAGTTTGTCAGCAAGTTCCTTTGATCTGTAACCAGTCTGTTCAATGTTAGGGAATGCATAAAAAGCTCCGTCAGGGACTGAACATCTGAAACCTTTAATTGAATTTAATCCATCCACTATTATTCTTCTCCTTTTGTCAAATTCCTGAACCATCTTATCTACTTCAGACTGAGGTCCGTTGAGTGCTTCAATACATGCTTTCTGAACAAATGCATTTGTACATGAATTACTGTTCACCATAAGTTTGGTTACAACGGCTGCTAGTTCAGTGTTCATTACTCCGTAACCGGCTCTCCAGCCGGTCATAGCATAGGTTTTGGAAAATCCGTCAAGTATTATAGTCCTGTCTTTGAATCCCTCTATAGCTGAAATTGAGAAAGACTTTGCATCATCATATAAAATCCTTGAGTAAATTTCATCTGAAAGTATGAAACAGTTATGATCTTTTAAAATTTCGGCTATAGCTCTTATTTCTTCTTCGGATATTGTCTTACCTGTTGGATTTCCCGGAGTGTTTATGATTACAAGTTTAGTTTTGTCATTAACAAGTTTTTCAAATTCAGTTATGTCAATTCTGAAGTCATTTTCCTGTCTTAATATCAAGGGAACTGCTTTTGCTCCCGTGAAGTTTATCATAGATTCATAAATAGGAAAACCCGGATTAGGATATATGGCTTCATCTCCGCTTTGAAGCAATGCTAATATTACATAAAACATAATCGGCTTTGCCCCAGGAGTTAATACTACATTTTCTGAAGAGAACTCAACGTTTCTGGTACGTGACACATAATCAGCAATGGCTTTTCTTACTTCGGGGATTCCCGGTGCAGGTGTGTAATGGGTATCACCTGCCTGAATTGATTTTATTGCTGCATCACATATATTTTTAGGGGTTGTGAAGTCTGGTTCTCCTATCTGCAGATGTATGATGCTTTTGCCTTCTGCTTCCAGTGCTTTAGCTTTGGCAAGAACTTCAAAAGCTGTTTCTGTGCCAAGTCTGTAAATTCCATCTGAAAATTTTATTGACATTTTTATTATTGTTTAAATTTCTCCGAGATATGCTTTTCTTACATCGGGATTTGATTCAAGTTCTGATGCCGGACCTTCAAGAATAATACTGCCAGTTTCAAGAACATATCCGTAATTTGCAATTGAAAGTGCAAGGTGGGCATTTTGTTCCACCAGTAAGATTGTCATACCCAGGGTTCGGTTGATTTCAACTATTTTTTCAAAAATTGTTTTAACGAGTATGGGAGCGATCCCCAGTGAAGGCTCATCCAAGAGTAACATTTTAGGTTTAGACATCAAAGCCCTTGAGATTGCCAGCATTTGCTGTTCTCCGCCGGACAAAGTCCCCCCGGACTGTTTTAACCTTTCCTGTAAACGCGGAAAAATATTAAAAATAAAATCCAGATCTTTTTTTATGTTTTCTCTGTCTTTCCTCAGATAAGCTCCCATCTCCAGATTTTCTTTTACAGTTAGATTAGCAAATATCAGCCTTCCTTCAGGTACCTGAGATAAACCCATAGCAACTATTTTATGAGGCGGAAGCCCTGTAATATCTGTATCATTATAAAAAATTTTCCCTTCTGATGATTTTACAATTCCTGAAACAGCTCTAAGTGTAGTAGTCTTTCCGGCACCATTTGCACCTATTAAAGTTACAATTGATTTTTCAGGAACATTGATGCTTATGCCCCTGATTGCTTTTATGGCTCCGTAATTAACATGCAGATTGTCTGTTCTAAGCATTACTTATCTGTTCTCCGAGATATGCTTCTATTACTTTAGGATCTTTCTGAATGTCTTCCGGCTTACCTTCAGCTATTTTCTTGCCGTAATCAAGAACAAAGATCCTTTCGCAAACACCCATAACAACGTTCATGTCATGTTCTACAAGCAGAATTGAAATATTAAACTTATCTTTCACTGTAAGAATGAGATCCATCAGCTCTTTTTTCTCAGAAGGGTTCATGCCTGCTGCCGGTTCGTCAAGTAAAAGCAGTTTTGGTTTAGTTGCTAGCGCTCTGACAATTTCAAGTTTTCTCTGATCACCGTATGGCAGATTCTTAGCATATTCATCTGCATCAACATGCAGGTCAAACATTTCAAGTAACTCATGTATCTGACGATCAATTTCTTTTTCCTCGTCATGATAGCTCTTCAGCTGAAATATCGAGCTGAACAATTTTGATTTACACCAGTTATTATATGAAACTCTTACGTTGTCTTTAACTGAAAGGCTCGGGCATAGTCTGATATTCTGAAATGTTCTTGCTATACCTTTATGGGTAACCTGATATGGTTTATATTTAACAAGACTTTCACCATTGAATATTATGTCTCCTTCAGAGGGGTCGTAAACACCAGTGATGATATTAAATACAGTTGTTTTCCCGGCACCATTGGGACCTATCATACCTACCAGTTCGTTTTCACCAACATACGTTGATACATTGTCAACAGCCGTAAGACCTCCGAACCTTATTGTGCAATTTACAAGCTTAAGTATTTCTTTTACAAAAGACATTATATTTGTTTTCAGACGTTAGTTTTCCTTTTTCTGTGCAGTCTTACTCCAAACAGTCCCTGTGGTCTTAGAATCATCATAATTATCAGAAGAAGGGCATAGATAATCATCCTGTACTGCTGAATGTCACGCAGAAGTTCAGGTAAGAGAGTTAAAACTATAGCAGCTATTACTACTCCAAATGTGCTTCCCATTCCGCCTAATATGACCATCGCAACAATTTCAACTGATCTCAGGAAATTGAAATCTTCTGGATTTATATATGTTAGAAAATGTGAATATAAACCGCCTGCGATACCGGCGAAGAAAGCTCCAATGATAAAAGCTGTTACCTTGAATTTAGTAGTATTAATGCCCATGGCTTCTGCAGCAACTTCATCATCCTTCACAGCTATAAAACCTCTTCCATAAGTTGAGCGGATCATATTTGTAATTGAAAATATTATTACAGCAGCAACTAAATATGTCCAGAAGAAATCAGTATATTTAGGGATTTCATAAAATACATATTGGACATCAGATAATTCTGAAACCATTTCAAGACTACGGGTACCGTTCTCGTAAATATATACACCTCTGAAGCCCTGTGAAGCACCTATGAAATTTAAATTCTGTATTACAACTCTGATTATTTCACTGAATCCTAAGGTTGAAATTGCAAGGTAGTCACCCTTGAGCCTGAGAGAAGGGACACCAACTATTATTCCAACAACAGAGGCTGCTATACCTCCGCATAATAATACAAAAATAAACCATATAGATTTACCTACCAAACCAGTGCCTAAAAGTGAAATCAGCGCAGGTGCAAAGTAGGTGCTGAGTGAAGCAGAAACATATGCACCTATAGCCATAAACCCAGCATGTCCCAGCGAAAACTGACCAGTATAGCCATTAATCAGGTTAAGGCTTGTAGCCAGAATAATATTTATACCGCAATAGATTATAATCTGATAATAATAACGATTGATTGAATCAGAAAGGAAGTTAATTAAAAGAATAATAAATAAGGCAGTAATAAACAAATATTTGGTATTGTTCTGCAATTTCCGCATTTGAATATTACAAAATTATGGCTTTTTAAGATATATTCAAAGTAAATTGAAATATTGTTGTGATAATTAGCCAGAATCTGGTTTAAAGTTCTGAAAATTTCTTTATCATATGGGCAGGCTTTCATTATTTGACAGGGTATGAGGGCTCTCATGCAGATTTCGGGAGAATGACTTTAAATAATTCAGTTAATTTTACTACTAAGCAGTTGAGGCAACATCTGCTTGTATGATAGAGATATTTTTAGTCTGCTTCTTGCTGCACATCGTGATTGACCATCCAGTTTACGCCGAACTTATCTTCAAACATACCGAAATAAGCTCCCCAGAAGGTCTCTTTCATCGGCATTGTAATTTTCCCGCCAGCAGAGAGAGAGTTAAACAAACGGACAGCTTCCTCTCTTGAGTCAGCATTGATTGAAATAGAAAAGTTATCACCAAATTTTACATCGCCTGAATGAGAAGTGGTATCACTGCCCATAAGAATTGTTTCTTTACTTACAGGAAGAGATACATGCATAATACGCTTTTTCTCCTCATCAGAAAAAGTTATTGCTTCCTGCTGAGGTATTTCTCCGAATCGTCCGATATAGTCGAAATCGCCTCCGAATGCAGATTTGTAGAAATTAAAAGCCTCTTCACAGTTTCCGTTAAATGTAAGATAAATATTTACAGTTGCCATTATTTTGTTCCTTCCTTTTAAATTTATGGATTGTTGCTCTTATGGTATTTAATATTAATCGCAGGAGTTTATTTTTAGCCTAAGTAGTAAAAAATTTTTCCGGTTAATTATAACCGTTTTCTTCTCCAAAATTAAAATACCTTTTGCAATTATTACAATGCCAGTGTGGATCGAAGTCCGATATACAGCAACCACCTAATATAATTTTTCCTTTATCTATGTCCTTTTTCATTTTCTCATTAAAGTTGGGAAGTCCGTAGATTATTCTTGCTAAATTTTCTGACCCGCAGAAAGGACATTTGAGGCTTTCTTGTTTTCCTGTATTAAATAAATCGTTTCTCATATTTGTCAAAGTTAGTATTTCAGGAAAATGATACTTTAGTATTTCGTAAAATTGTTCGGTCCTTTAAAAATAAAATAACAGAATTTTATAAAAGACATTGCTGATTACTGAGAGAATTACTTTATTTTAAGTTTTCGGCGTCTGGTTTTATTTTTAACTGAAATATTTTCAAGAAAAGATTTTACTTTCTGTTCTATCAGATTATTAAGATCTATAATCGGAAGCATATATCTTTTTAAAGGGGAGTATGCTGAATTGTTTGATATATAGACTCTTGTGTAAGATATAGCTTGTGGTAGAGCGACCCTCAGCATTAGGTTATTTTCTTCCTCTGAGTCTATTCTATCCAGTAGATGAAATATACTTTCAGATCTGACATGAAAATTATACGGATATTCTTTTTCCTGATCAGTTTCCACCATTAATACAATTTTAAATTTTTTTTGACCCTTTGCCTTTAAGATATCAAAATCTATGTTAATCGGGATAGATTTAACTTGTACGGGATTGAGGTTTTTTTCAGGTATAAATTTGAACCTGGATTCAGTTACCCAATAATTCAGGAACTCTATTTTGTATTGCTTAGCTAGCATCACGAAACTGTTTTTGAGAATTGCCAGTGAATTTTATTTGATGATAAGCAAGGCTCAAGTTATAGTCCATGTCTTTGATCCTATTTTTTGGGTATAGTGATTTTGTTTCGATATCAACCAGTTCGTCATCCGGAACTATCTTTAAGATGTTCGAATAGTTTTCTTTATTATATTTATCGATTTCCTTATCCTGTTCATTGTAATTCCTTTTATTTTTTTTATCAATCAGGGTAAAATTAAATTTTATATTAAGTCTTTTCTGTAATTTAGCAAGTGTTTTCAGGTTGAGAAGTTTATCACCGCTGAAAAGCTGAGTTATGTAGCTTTTAGAAGTGTTTAATAGTTTTGCTATATTCGCTTTGGATATTCTGTTGACCTGCATATATTCTCTGAGCTGGGCTAAAATATCAAGCTGCAGCTTTTCAGCTTCAAAGAGATCGGCTTCTTCCTGATTTCTGAACATTAATGCTTTATCAAGCCTTTTCTGTATTTCAATTTTTTTCATAGGAAAGTGTATTCATATTTTGAAATTAAATCCAATGTTGACTTTAGGTTCTTGTTAATTTTATAGCTTTTTTTATGGACAGCTACTACCGCTACTATTTTTTTATTGTGCTGTTTATACTCTTTGCAGTAAACCCTCATATTTGTCTTACCTTTATAAACCAAAGCTGTGATGTTATTGTACCCTCTAAGCTTCTCGTAAAGCTCATCATTATATCTTTGCTGGGATATTTCATACAAAATTCTTCTTGTTTTTTTGGGATTGTTTTCAAGAACTTGAATTATTTCTTCGTAGTTGACCTCATCTATATAAAATTCAAAGTTTGGAGACTTTAGTTCCGTTAAGGTAACACTTAGTTTGGAAAAATCGTATTTGAAGCATTTGCGTATATACAAAGTTAACCTATAGGTTAATTCATGTCAATACTCTATTTCAGTAGCCCTTGTTAGTTCTTCTCAAATGCAATTCCATCAGCCTTTGGAGGTCTGGCTTTACCAATAAAACCTGCAAGGACAATTATAGTAATCACATAAGGTATCATCTGAATAAACTGATTAGGTATCTCCGATCCGCTGAACTGTAGCGAGAAACTTTCCATAAGTCCGAAGAACATACATGCTGTAGCTGCACCAAGTGGATTCCATTTACCAGTTATCATAGCTGCAAGTGCAATGTATCCTCTTCCGGCAGTCATACCGTCTGTAAAACTATGTTGTTCAAGTGCAAGATATGCTCCTCCCAGTGATGCCAGTAAACCACTTATCAATATTCCGGAAAATCTTATTCTGAAAACATTTACTCCGAGACTGTCAGCAGCTTCAGGATTTTCACCGCATGCTCTGAGCCGTAAACCAAACTTTGTTTTATAAATAATTATCCACGCGAGAAAGAGGATTATGACTGAAAATGGAATAAAGACGTCAAATCCAAGGTTTAGGACTTCAGTGCCGGGAATTCTCTCTGAGTTACTTGAGCTTCCGAAAATAACTTTACAAAGATATTTAGTAATCCCAAGAGCTAATATATTCAGTGCAATTCCTGATACTATCTGGTTTGCCCTGGCTATAATGGTAATAAATGAATGAACGGCAGAAATTAAAAGTCCGCTGAAGGCTGCTGCAATGATACCAAGAAACAGATTTGAGGTATAATGAATAACAGCAACTGCTGCAAAAGCACCTGAAAGCATAATGCCTTCAAGGGCTATGTTAATAACTCCTCCTTTTTCTGAGAATACTGCTCCTAATGAAGGAAGCAGATATGGGATCGTCATTCTCGAGACCTGAACTACAAATGCAAGTGTCAGTATTTCATTCAAGGCTAACTCTTCTCCTGAATAATTCAGTTATTGTAATTGCAGATAATATTGTTAAAGCCTGAATTATTGTTATAATTTCTTTGGGAACAAGTGTGTTGACAGTCAGACCTCCATATTCAAGTATTCCGAAAAAGACTGCAACAGGAATTATTGCAATAGGATTATTGCGTGCAATGAGGGCAACGGCTATACCCATATATCCTGTACCTTCAGAGAATCCAAGTTCAAAATAATGTTTATAGCCGTTTACGAAGTTAAGACCTGAAAGTCCAGCAAAGCCGCCAGCTACAGTCATAGATAAGACAGTGAGTTTTTTTATGTTCATACCTGCATACTCTGCTGCATCACGGTTGAATCCGGATGTTCTGATTTCATACCCCAATGGAGTATTTCTGATGATGTAGCCGGTAAGCAGGCAGACACAAATACCTATGATGAAAACCATATTAAAGGGCGAACCTGAAAAGAACCCGGTTATTGAATCAAATCTTGGTATATGTGCAGAAGGGGATATTTCGGGTGTACGGACAGTAGCCGGTACGTTATAAACACTGTTTACAAGATAACTTACAAGGGCAAGAGCTATAAAGTTCAGCATTATTGTATTAATTACTTCATGTGAGCCAACTCTTGCTTTAAGATATCCGGCTATTAATGCCCATAAGGCTCCTCCTGCAAAAGCAAAGCATATGCTAATGGGTATATGTATTACCCATGGCAAGGCTGTAAATGTAAATCCCGCCCAGGCTGCAGCAAAGGCACCTATGTTCATCTGTCCTTCGGCACCTATGTTAAACATACCAGCCCTGAATGCAAATGCTACTGAAAGACCGGTAAAAATAAGCGGAGTTGCCTTGAAAAGCACCTGTCCCAGTCCGTATGTATTACCC
>JAOADS010000014.1:14086-20480 GCA_026417195.1 Ignavibacteria bacterium
CCCAATGTCTCTGAGAAAAGCTTTATATAAACTATAAGGGGATTTTGTTTAACCAGCAGAATAAAAACAGAGCCTAATAAAAGAGAAGTTAAAACTGAAATAAATATAGTTAATGTGTAACGGAGCTTCATTTAAGTCCAGTCATGTATAATCCTATTTCCTGTTCATTTGTCTCGGAGGATTCAAGTATAGCAGAAAAACTTCCTCTGTAAAGCACAGCAATTCTGTGAGAGAGTTTAAGCAGTTCATCAAGGTCTGAAGATATGATAATGACTGCTTTTGCTTTTGAAGCTTCAATTATAAGCCTGTTATGGATGAATTCAGTTGCATTTATATCAAGTCCTCTTGTAGGCTGTGATGCTATTATCAGAGTTGAATCTTTTGTAAGTTCTCTGCCGGCAACAACTTTCTGCTGATTTCCTCCCGAAAGTCCGGTAATCAGTGACTCAGGATAAGGAGGATTAACATCATATTCTTCTATGATAAACTTTGTAAATTTTCTTAATGTCCTGAAATTTATTCTGTAATGTTCGGAGAACTTTCTTTCCCTGTGTCTGCCAAGTAAAATATTTTCCTCAACCGAGAATTCCTTAACAATCCCTTCTTTAAGCCTGTCTGCGGGAATATGTGCAATTTGTGATGTATTAGGTTTTTCTCCGTTGATTTTTATTTCACCTTGATATTTCCGGATACCGCATAATGCTTCCATTAGCTCTGTTTGTCCGTTGCCTTCAACACCAGCTATTCCAAGTATTTCTCCTTTTTTCACTTCAAAAGAAATCCCGTTTATTACTGTTACGCCTCTGTCATTTGTAACGCTGAGATCCTTTACATCAAGAAGAACTTCACAGGAATGATTTTTTTTCTCTAAACGGGTTGTATGAATTTTTTCACCTGAAAGTGCAGATGCAAGTGTTTCCCGTGTTAAACTTTCAGAGGAATAGGAAGCTATAACTTTCCCTCTTTTCAGAACAGTCACAGAGTTACTTACAGAGAGGACTTCATCTATCTTATGGGTTATCAGTATAACAGTTTTCCCCGATTCAGCCAATTTTCTCAGGGAGGAAAAAAATTCATTTACTTCCTGTGGAGTAAGAACAGCTGTAGGCTCATCTAATATGAGTATCCGTGAATCTCTGTACAGTAGTTTAATTATTTCTATTTTCTGCTGAACACCAACAGGCAGATCCTCTGTTCTCACATCAAGATCAATTTCAAGACCGGTAACTTTCATCAACGACCTGATCTCATGCCTCAGAGATTTAAACTTAATTAGTCCGCTTTTACCTGTTCTTTCATCTCCGATTATGATGTTTTCAAAAGCTGTTAAACCGTCTGCGAGCATAAAGTGCTGATGAACCATACCGATTCCGTGTTTTATTGCATCTGATGTTGAGTTTATTTTCACTGTTTTTCCGTTGAGCCTGATCTCTCCAGTATCGGGCTTTGACATACCGTAAAGTATTTTCATTAGTGTGGATTTCCCGGCTCCGTTTTCTCCCACAACGGAAGTTATTTCTCCGGAAGGTGCAGCAAAGTTAACTTTATCAAGAGCTTGGATTTTCCCGAATCTTTTGGAGATTCCAATCATTTCAACTGAAATGTCAGTCATCTTACAGGTATGGTAATATAGCCTTCAGTGATTTTCTTTCTGATTTCTTCAACTTTTTTTCTGGCATCTTCTGATATGAGGTTTTTGTTTTTCTCATTATAAACATAATCAACTCCGCCTGATTTAAGCCCGAAAGTCTCAACTTTTCCTCCACTGAAATTTCCATCCTTCACCTGTTTGATTGTTTCAAAAACAGCAACATCAACAAGTTTTATCATACTGGTCAGAACAAGACCGGGTGCCTCATCACTCTGATCCAGATCAACCCCTATGGCAAGTTTATTTGTCATCCTTGCCGCCTCAAAAACTCCCAGCCCGGTGATACCCGATGCGTGATATATTATATCAGCACCTTGATTATATTGACTGAGTGCAAGCTCCTTTCCTTTGGAAGGATTTTTGAAAGCATCACCTGTTACACCGGCATATCCGCTGAGAATTATGCAATCTGGGTTTACATACTTGGCACCTGCTTCATAAGATACAAGAAACTTTCTTATCAGTGGAGATTCCATTCCTCCAACAAATCCTATTTTATTTGTTTTAGTGGTAATACCGGCAATTGCTCCGACTAAAAATGAACCCTCTTCCTCCTTAAATACCAGAGCTAGCAGATTTTCAGGGATTTTCCTGGATGGGTCAACTGTGTAATCAACACATGCAAATTTTTTATTAGGAAATTCCTGTGCTATTTTTGTTATTTCATCTGTGAAAATAAAACCTATTCCTAATATGAGGGAAATATCTTTTCTTGCAGAGAATTGCCTGAGAGCTGCTTCACGGTCAGCACCCGGTCCTGGTTCTATGTATTCAAATTCTATTCCAAGCTCTGATTTGGCTTTCTCTAATCCTTTATAAGCTGCATCGTTGAAAGATTTATCACCTCTTCCCCCGACGTCAAATACCAAACCAACTTTAAGTTTCCCATCAGTGTTTTCCGGTTTCTCCTTTGTGCATGACAGGGTAAATAATGAAAATATAAGCAATAGAAATGATCTCAGCATGTTAATTTAATTTGATTTTCCAAAATTAAGTTTTAATTAATTGATTTGGAAGTATTAATTTATGTCTGAGATTTAGTCTTTCTTAGCTGCAAATTTTTTTACTCGTCCCTATTTTTTAATAATAAATCTTTAACACTGAAGTTTTATATTTGCATCATGAAAAAGATAAAATTCCAAATCACAGCTTTTTTATTTCTGACTTTCAGTACTTATGCTCAGCAGAGTGAGCTCACCATACTTCACTGGAACGATTTCCATGCGAGAAACCAGCCATATGTTGTATCCAAAAAGGATTCAGCGGGTAATGAAGTAACATATAAAGTTGGCGGCGTTGGCAGTATGTTAGGATATGTGGAGAAATATCGTGACAGTAAATCCCTTGTGCTCAACGCCGGTGATGATTTTCAGGGGACACCTATTTCAAGTTTCACACGGGGCAGGTCACAAATTGAATTTCTTAATTTTTATAGTCCGGACGCATTTGTTCTCGGGAATCATGAGTTTGATTACAGTCATAAATCACTGGATTCAGCTCTTAAATTAGCTAAGTTTGATGTTCTTTCTGCAAACGTTTACCTTCCTTCCGAAAAAAGACTTTTTGCAAAGCCTTATGTGATAAAAGAGAAGAACGGCATAAAGACTGGTATTATAGGCATCACACTTCCAGAGCTGTTTGAAACTTCACTGCCTGCAAACGTTGAAGGGCTTCAGATGCTGAAGACGGACTCAGTGATTGAAGCAGCAGTGAAAGTTCTCAAGAAAAATAAATGTGACCTTATCATACTGCTCACACATTGCGGAATTGAGACTGACAGGAAACTTGCAGCAAGATTTTTCAAAGATGTGGATGTTATAGTGGGAGGGCATTCGCATACCCCGTTATTTAAGCCGGTTATACAGGATGGTGTGATTATAGTTCAGGCTGGTTCAAATGCACGTTACCTTGGTATTCTGGAGCTATCTGTTGATAAGGAAAAAGATACAGTGATTTCTTATAAAGGTAGATTAGTTGAAACAATATATGATGAAAATATTTATGATAAGGATGCAGGAGAAAAAGTTGACAGAATGATTCAGGAATATTTGCCGGAGCTTTCACGTGTAATAGGTTTACTTGAGACTGACTGGAAGGCATCATACAGTGAAGAGTCTAATCTCGGACAGTTTGAAGCGGATGTTTTCAGAATTAAATCCGGAGCAGATGTAGCATTCATGAACGGGGGTGGATTACGTAAAAGTCTCCTTAAAGGGAATATTACAGTTCAGGATATCTGGGAAATTAATCCTTTCGGTAATGAGATAGTTGTGTGTGAAGTGAGCGGCAAAACCTTGAAGCAGATGATAAGGAACAATATTCTTATACGTCTTGAGAAGATTAAGTCCGGCTCGAATGCAGAAATTCTTCATACTTCCGGATTAAGTTATTCTTATTCTTCCAAACTTGCACTAGAGGGCAGGGAAGATTTCCTGATGTCGTTTAATTTCGGCAGAGTGGAGGTTAATGATGATGAAATATATAAAATTGCTACTAACAATTACGTTGCTTCTCAGTTTAAAAAATTCTTCGGTGATATAAATCCTCAGCCAGAGTTCAGGAATACCGGAATGATAGACAGGGATATTATAATTGAAGCTGTGTCAGAGCTTGGTGTGATTAACTCTGTGTTAGAAAAAAGGATTGTTGATATTGATAAATGAACTCAGTGAGAAGAAGGTAAGGTGTAAGTTATTTTACCATGATCATTTTTCTAGTCTGCACAACTTTTTCTTTACCATTATCTGCAAATATTCTGTAGAAATAAATACCTGATGGGAGATTTGTCCCGTCGAATTCCACGGTGTAAAAATCAGAGCGGAGATATCTGTCTATCAGGGTTGTAACTTCCCGTCCAGTTACATCATAAACTTTAATTGTAACTTTAGCGTCAACAGGAATACTAAAGTCTATTTTACTTTTAGGATTTGAGGGATTAGGATAGTTTTGACCAAGTGAAAAGTTTTCCGGTTTGGGCGAATTATTATTGTTCATTTCATTATAATGCGGAGGATAACCTGACGGCTGATTTATTATAACTCCGTGCATTTTTCTGGAACCGGTGGGGGTGTTGAAATAACCGTTAATTGTAAGTGTGAAACCATTTGTATTTATTATACCTGAGACGTGATTGACTGAGCAATTAAAGACAAGATCTCTGTTCAATGTTATATCGTTTTCTATAAAAACATATTCCAGATTCGGTGGAAATTTTATACTGCCCGTTCCTGAAATGTACTGTACCGAAGAGCCTGAGAAATGTATTTTTAGTTTATTATTAGAAACGCTATCAAATGAGAATTCACCGTTAACATTGAGGTTCCCTTTTAGAATAAATGATGGAACTGAAGATGAAATATTATTGATGCGAAAAACAGCATTGTCTTTAATTGTTATGCTTCCGGTAGTAAAGTTATGAGTTATATTTTCGCTTACATTAACCTGTATTCCATTTTCTATTACAATATCAGGATAGTTTCTTCCATTTAAGTTAAAATTATTATAGTGAGTGTTAATTACAAATGAACTTCCTTCTTCAAATAAAACTTTAGAATTGGGAGCAGCAAGACCAAACGGATTCAGAGACTGGGGATTATTAATCCTGTATGACGAACCGGTTTCAAATACAACAGCATTAGTTACCCCAGTTGTTCCGAATACATTACCTGGAGAATTCTGAATAAGCAAAGAATTTGATTTAAACCTGAAAGATCCTGACTCTGCGGTATTTATGCTGTGAGCAATATTTCCGTCAATCACTATTGTCCCGTAAATAGATGCTGTTGCTCCGGGTTTTATGTAAATGTTCAATCTAGGATCATTTCCATAAATCCTTAGCGAAGACCCGCTTTCAACTATAAAATCGTCACCATCACCACCATGGATTGATATTGTTTTTGTATTTCCAGCCGATGGAGAAAGAGTGACAGATGTATTATTGATGACTTTTATCTGACCAACAGTAACCTGATTTACATTTTCAATTATTAAATTTGAACTGTTGTCAAATATAAGAACGTCATTTATTTGGCCAACTTGTCTAAATGGTTCCCAATTTCCTCCTACTGAGAAGTTATTATTTACAGCTCCTGTCCAACGATATATTGTTTGGGTTTGTAAATAAGTGGTAAGAAAAAGGGTAAGGTATAATACTAAAAGGGATTTCATGAAATAACTTTTACGTTTATTTAAATTAAATTTCTTATCCCTACTAATTTTTAATCTATTCAAAAATACTATTTATTGCCATTAAATTTCTTCATCTATCGGCACTAAAAAGAAAAATACAGATTAACGTGAGAAATAGTATTTTAGGTTAGTTTTTTTAGGTGATTATAAATAAAAAAAATCCTCCTCAAAAGAGGAGGATTTTTATAGAGAGTAAAAAATGTGTAGATTTACTGCTTAAATAAGGGAATTTACTTGATCAGCATCATTTTCATGATATTTGCTTCGGAATTATTTTCTGAATCTGTTTTTAGGACATAGATGTAGGTTCCACTTGATAAGTTATCAATGGTAAGATTAATGTTATAAGTGCCTGCTTTCTGATATGAATTTACAACAGTTCTAACCTCCCTGCCAGTCATATCATAAATTTTCAGAGATACAAATGAATCTTGTTTTATGATGTAACTTATCGTTGTGGATGGATTAAAAGGATTAGGATAGTTTTGTCTCAATTCACTCAAATTACTATTTTGACTGACACGTGTGTTTGAATATAGATTCCCTATGCTATAC
>JAOADS010000151.1 GCA_026417195.1 Ignavibacteria bacterium
GTCTTAGTATTCTCAGAAGTTTTGCGACATGAGCTTCACTTATACCTTCTGCCTTGCTTATTTCAGGTATGGTAAGCCCTTTTACGTGATTGTTACGTGCAACCCTAAGCAGACATCTTAATCCGTATTCTTCCTGTGAACTGAATTTCATTGCCCTGACTGGTTTGCAAGCGGAATCTTTGAGCCGCATCTTTTAAACTGCGGAAGACTTTCATAAACTTCAGGCGGAACTGATGGTCCCTGTCTTGTACAATGTTTATTGAAAACATCTGCAAGCTCCGATGCAATGTCATCTGCCGTTCGTCCTTCAATATTGAATCTCTGAAGAACGTGAATCAGTTCTCCGTTTTTGAAGAGCGCAATAAAAGGAGATGAGGGCGGAATTCCCTGAAGATAATTTTGTCTGAAATAATCCACTGCATCTCTGTCCTGACCGGCAAATGTTGTGAGAAGAACATCAGGTATGATTTTATTCTGAAGTGCAAGCGTTACGCCGGGTCTTGCACTTCCTGCTGCACATCCGCAGACTGAATTGATAAAGACAAGTACCGTCTTATCTTTATTTTTACCTACAAACATATCAACGTCTGCTGGTGTGAGAAGTTCTGTGAAACCGGCTCCTGTCAGTTCGTCTCTCATCGGCTGAACTGCAACAGGATCATAGATTGGACCTCTTTGATTGATTGTGAACATAGTTTTTTTTAATTTAATTTTAGTTTATTTATTTAAATTTGGTTTAAAATAAGTTCAACTGCAGTTTTGCTTCTTCGCTCATCATGTCCATCGTCCATGGCGGATCCCATACTACTTTAACTTTACAGTCTTTCACTCCGGGAATATTTTTAATTTTATCTTCAACTTCAGGTGGGAGTGAACCTGCTACAGGACATGCAGGGGAAGTAAGCGTCATTTCTATTTCAACGTTTGCTTCATCATCAATTTTTATTCCGTAAATCAGACCCAGTTCATAAATGTTAACCGGGATTTCCGGATCATAGCAGCTTTTAAGTGCTTCAACTATTGAGTTATGAAGATCTATTTTGTCTATTCTATTATCAGGTTTTTCTTCTTTCATCAGCACGTTTGTTTTAATTTATACGCTAAAGCATACATCTTAATCTGTTTTATCATAGCAGCAAGTCCGTTTGCACGTGTCTGTGCCAGATGTTGTCTCAGGCCGATTTTATCTATGAATTCAAGTTTTGAGTCTATGATTTCATCAGGTGTTCTGCCAGACAAAACTCTTATGAGAATCGCTACAAGACCTTTAACAATAGCTGAGTCACTATCAGCCAAAAAATAAATCTTTCCATCTTTTTGCTCTGTTACCAGCCAAACGCTTGACTGACATCCTTTAACCTTGTTATCGTCTGTTTTTTTATCCTCGGGAAATTCACTTAATTTTTTCCCTAATTCAATTATATATTCATATCTGTCCTGCCAGTCATTTAAACAGCTGAATTCCTCGGTAATTTCCCTTTCAGCTTCTTCTATTGATTTCATTTCCTTAGCCTTTCAATAACTTTATTCAGTGAATCTGCAAAATAATCTATTTCCTCTTTAGTGTTGTAAAATGAAATAGATACTCTGACGGTTCCGGGTATTTGAAATCTTTTCATAAGAGGTTCTGTGCAGTGGTGACCTGTTCTTACACAGACTCCATATGTATCTAACATTAAACCTATATCAAGGGCATTTAACTTATTAACTACAAATGAAATCACACTTGTTTTTTCAGCTGCTGTTCCGATTATTTTGATACCTTCAACTGCTGAAAGTTTATAGCTTGCATACTCCAATAATTCTTTTTCATAGCCAGCTATATTCTCTATGCCTATTCTGTTAACATAGTCAAGAGCTTCCTTCAATCCGATAGCACCTTCAACATTCGGTGTTCCGGCTTCAAATTTCATGGGTAACTCATTATATGTAGTTTTTTCAAAACTAACCGAACTTATCATGTCACCGCCGGTCTGATAGGGAGGCATGAATTCAAGACAGCTTGATTTTCCGTAAAGGACGCCGATCCCCATAGGACCGTAAACCTTATGTGATGAAAAACAGTAAAAATCAGCATCAAGATCATCAACATCAACTTTCATGTGCTGAACTGCCTGGGCTCCGTCAACGAGAACAGGAATTTCCTGTCTGTGTGCAAGAGAAATCATCTGCTTTACCGGATTAACTGTTCCAAGTGTGTTTGAAACGTGGCATACTGCAACAAGTTTTACTTTTTCATTCAGCAGTTTTTCATATTCTTCAAGAATTATTTCGCCTTTGTCTGTAATTGGTATTATTTTCAGTCTAGCTTTCTTTTCCTCACATAAAACCTGCCACGGAACTATGTTGGCGTGATGCTCCATTGCTGAGATAAGAATCTCATCGCCTTCAGATACGTTCGTTCTGCCGTATGAGTAAGCAACGAGATTAATTGCTTCAGTCGTTCCTCTTGTGAAAATAATCTCCGATTCGCTTTTTGCTCCTATAAAATTCCTTACAGTTTTTCTTGCATAATCAAATTCTTCTGAAGCTTTAGCTGATATTGAGTAAACTCCACGATGAATGTTTGAATTGAAATTTCTGTAATAGTGAGAAATAACGTTAATAACGCATTCTGGTTTCTGTGTGGTTGCTGCGTTATCTAAATATATAAGGGGTTTACCACTGACAATTCTGTTGAGAATCGGAAAATCTTTTCTTATTTCAGATACATTAAACTTATGTCTGATTTCCGTAAGCATTATTTGAGTCTTTCCGTTACAATCTCATTGAGCCAGTTGTGAATTACTTCGTCTTCGATTTTTTCAAAGACATCATTTGCGAAAGCCCTGAGGAGAATTTTCCTTGCATTTGCTTCATCAATTCCCCTTGAACGGAGATAGAATAAAGCCTGCTCATCAAGCTGACCGATTGCGGCGCCGTGTGAACATTTAACATCATCGGCAAATATTTCAAGCTGAGGTTTTGTGTCTATCTTTGCATCATCGGAAAGCAGGATTGCCTTGTTTGACTGATATGCATTTGTCTTCTGTGCATCTTTTCTAACGAAAACTTTTCCGTTAAATACTCCGTGTGATTTACCCGAAAGAATTCCCTTGTAAAGCTCGTTGCTCTGGCAATGAGGCTTCCTGTGATCAATCAAGGTGTGATTGTCAACATGCTGATTTTCTTCTGTTAAATAAAGTCCGTAGAGATTACCGGTTGAATTCTCTGCGTCAAGAACTATGTTCGTGTCATTTCTTACAAGTCTTCCTCCGAGTGTAACCGAATAGTGAGAGTAATTACAGGCTTCTTCCAGATGTGCTTCGGTAAGATTGATATGAAATGTCTGGTTGTTTTCGCTCTGAAGTCTGTAAAGCTTAACCCCGGAATTTCTTCCGCACTTTATTTCAGTTACTGAATTCAGAAGAGTTTCGTTTCCGTAAATGCTGTGATATGTTTCAATTATGTTCAGTCGTGAATTTTCACCTGCAATAATTAAATTTCTCGGCTGGACAAGTGCGTTAAGATTATCATCTCCGGAAAGATAAATTATGTGGACAGTTTTTTTGAGAACAGTGTTGTCTGGCACATAAATCAGAACTCCGTCTCCGGCAAGTGCTGTGTTTAATGCAGTGAAGCCATTGTTTATTTCAGAATATTTTCCGAGGTGAGCATTGAGCAGATCATTTTCAGCTGATTTCAGGCTTCCGATTACCACACCGTCAGGCTGAGAACTGATTTCAGAAAGTTCATGTGAAAAAATTCCGTTTACAATGACAATAAGCTCTGCATCAAGTCCGGGAATTTTATATTTCTCTGCTAAAGACTTATCAAGGTTCTGTACCGGTGATTTTCTGAAATGAAAGTTGTTCAGGACTGAAACGTTTGTATATTTCCAGTCCTCGTTTTTGGTAGTAGGAAATCCGAGTTCATGGAATTTTTCTATTGCATTAGTTCTTAACTTATGTATTCCTGAGACAGAATTTCCGTTCAGACTTTCGGTTGATTCCCTGAACTGAGTAAGATATTTTTCAATAATGTTTTCCATTTCTTATACCGCTTCTCCTTCTTTCACCCATTCATAACCTTTCTCTTCGAGCTCAAGGGCAAGTTCCTTTCCGCCTGAGCGTGCTATTTTTCCGTCAACGAGAACGTGGACAAAGTCGGGAATGATATAATTCAGCAATCGCTGATAGTGTGTTACAACTATAACAGCGTTGTCTGCTGAGCGGAAAGTGTTGACTCCGTTTGCAACTATTTTCAGTGCGTCAATATCAAGACCTGAATCAGTTTCATCAAGCACAGCAAGTTTCGGCTGCAGCATCTGAAGCTGGAAGATTTCATTTCGTTTCTTCTCACCTCCGGAAAATCCCTGATTCACTGAACGGCTGAGCATTGATTCATCAATTCCGATGAGTTTCATTTTCTCTCTCATGTATTGAAGGAATTCCCTTGAGTCAAGCTCTGCTTCACCTCTGTATTTTCTGATTTCATTCAAAGCGGTTTTCAGAAAAGTTGCATTGCTTACACCGGGAATCTCAACAGGATACTGAAACGCAAGGAATACTCCTTCTCTTGCACGTTCTTCAGGGTCCATATCAAGAAGGTCTTTGCCTTCATAAATGATTTCCCCGGATGTAACCTCATAGCCGTCTTTTCCGGCTATAACGTTTGCAAGTGTGCTTTTGCCTGAACCGTTAGGTCCCATGATTGCATGAACCTCGCCCTTATTTACTTCAAGCGAAACTCCTTTTAATATTTCTTTTTCTTCTACTGATACGAATAAGTCATTTATTTTTAACATTAATTTATTTTCTCCTCGTTTATAAATTTTGTTTCGGTTTGTTTTAAAATTTTCTCAGCCACTATTTTATTAAAGCCAATTTTATTGTTTGAGAATAATTTTCCGTCATCATCCTGCAGAAATAAACTCCGCTTGGAACTTCTTCCGCATTCCAGTTCACTTCATAAGTTCCGGGTGTGAGTTTCTCATTCACAAGTGATTCAACTTCTCTGCCAAGTAAATCAAACACAATAATCTTGATATTACTTAACTCCGGTACCTGAAATTTTATTTTCGTTTCCGGATTGAAAGGATTGGGATAGTTCTGAAACAGATTAAACCTGTCAGGTATATTGCCGCCGGTTTTAACTATTCCTATGGGCATATCATACTTCATAATCGTACTGTGATTCCCTACTACCCACAGTTTGTTAGGATTTTGCAAAGCTATGTCATTGAGATCAGTTC
>JAOADS010000152.1 GCA_026417195.1 Ignavibacteria bacterium
GCTTCAGAGCTATTCCCGGTCCGCTGGACGAAGTAATGGCAAGTGAACCGCCGAACGCAGCCCCTATAGCTGCACATATTGCCGCTATTTCATCTTCCGCCTGGAATGTCTTTACTCCGAAATTCTTGTAGGATGATAATTCATGAAGTATATCACTGGCCGGTGTAATAGGATATGAGCCTAAAAATAAAGGTAGTCCGCTTTTAACTGAAGCTGTAAGTATCCCGAGTGAGGCTGCCTGATTTCCGCTTATGTTTCTGTAAATTCCTTTAGGTAGCTTCGCCGGCTCAATCCTGTATCTTGTTGTAAATATCTCTGCAGTTTCTCCGAAGTAATAACCAGCCTTGAGAGCCCTGATATTAGCTTCAACGATTACAGGATTTTTTGAAAATTTCTTCTTTATCCAGTTAATCGTTGTATCCAACGGACGGTCATATAGCCAGTAAGCAATTCCCAGAGCATAAAAATTTTTACAACGGTTGGCCTCCTTGGCATTGAGTCCAAGATCCTGAACAGCTATATTAGTTGACTTAGTTACAGGCACAGGAATCACTTTAAATTCAGAAAGTGAACCGTCTGTAAGAGGATTCTGTGAGTAACCGGCAAGACTTAGATTTTTTTCTGTAAAAGAGTCTTCGTTTGCTATTATAGTTCCACCTGGTTTAAGATCTTTCAGGTTAACTTTAAGTGCTGCTGGATTCATAGCAATCAGCACATCTGGTTCATCACCGGGTGAGTGAATATCAGTGCTTGCAAACTGAATCTGAAAACCACTTACTCCAAATAAAGTTCCGGCTGGGGCTCTTATTTCGGCGGGAAAATCTGGAAGAGTACTTAAGTCGTTCCCAACTACCGCTGAAGTTTCGGTGAAGCGGGTACCGGCTAACTGCATCCCGTCACCTGAATCTCCGGCAAATCTTATGACTGCGTTTTTAAGAACCTTAACGGATTTATCCATTAACTGAATTCTATGAGATCAGACCTCTTCCTTTTCTATGGAAACACTTAAATTAGCTGTAACGTTTCCTGCAAGTCTGATCTCAATAAGTTTCTTGCCAAGTTCTTTTATAGGCTCCTCAAGTTGAATGCTTTTTCTGTCAATCTTAAAACCTTTTTGTAAGAGTGACTCAGCTATAGTGCCTGCTGTTACAGATCCAAAAAGTTTTATATCGTCAGCTGCTTTTGCCTTTATTACGATTTCACCTAAGGAAGAAATTTCATCGGCAAGTTTACGGGCTTCAGCTATTTCTTTTTCAAGTTTCCGTGCAGAAATCTTCTTGATTTCCTCAAGCACCCTCATGTTGCTTTCAGTAGCCTTCATAGCTATTCCGTTAGGAATGAGGAAATTCATGGCAAAACCGTCTTTTACCGTTACTATATCACCGGTCTTACCTAATTTTTCGTAGTCTGTTTTTAATATGATCTTCATATTTTTTAAAAAAATGCAGGATACCACTTTAAGTGGTTTCCTGCAATTAATTTAAAATGTAATTAACTTTTATCAGGTTCTGATGTATCACCAAGCAGAGCTGTATCTTCAGGTGATAAATGCTTCTCAAATGAGTCATCTTCAAATGTGGAAGGTTCCTCATGCTGTTCTCCTTGCTGAGATGCAGCTGACATTCTTTTGTTGAGAAACTGAATTCTTCTGGCTTTTATCTCAACGATGGTTTTGGTATCACCTTTTTCTGTTTTAAACGTTCTTGACTGCAACTCTCCTTCAACCAGAACTGCATTACCTTTCTTAAGCTTGTCTCTGCAGCTTTCAGCAAGTTTGTTCCAGGCAACAATACCTACGTAACATACATCTTCCTGCCATTCGTCTTTACTGTCACGATACCTGCGGTTACTTGCTATTGAGAAGTTAACTACAGGAGTACCATTGGTAGTTTGTCTGAAGATAGGATCTTTTGTAAGATTCCCGGCAATGATCACCGAGTTAAGTTCGGGCATCTTTAAATCAGCCATTTATATTCCTCCGTATTTACATTAATAATTATTTCTTATCAAAAACTTATTCTGCAGATTCTGACTGTGATGATATCTCCGTCTCTTCGGCTGACTGTGAAGACTGAGCCTCCCGCTCTTTAAGTAACTGTTCCTTTTTCTCAAGATATACCTGTCTGTCAGCTAAAGTCTTTTTATCAAATGCTATTGTAAGGAAACGTAAAACATCGTCGTCAAGGTGATATGCTCTTTCCAGCTTCGCCATAACTGACGGATCTGCGTTAACTTCAAATGTTATATAAGAACCGGCTGTTCTCTTTTTAATTGGATAAGCAAGTTTCCTTCTTCCCCATTTCTCAACTTTTAAAACCTCAGCTCCGTTTTTGGAAAAAAATGTATTGTATCTGTTAATTATAGCATCTACCTTATCATCTTCAAGTAATGAATCAACAATAAATGTAGTTTCGTAAAATTTTAACTTATTTCTGCCCATTTCTGTATTAATTAACTGCAAATATAGTTTTACAGAGCTTGATAATCAAGGCAGGAAATTCCGTAAAAAAGTTGCATAGCGTTTACTTTAGTGTGTAAATCTGGAGAGGAGAGGTAAAACATAAAGCCTCACACTTAAGATCAGAATCGTTAAATTGCTAATCAAAAAGGGAGGCTACAATGTATTTTAACCAATTATTGTGAAGTTCTTTTAAATCAAGCCCCACATTGTATTTACTTCTGATGTTTTGAAAATTGTCAAAGCGTTGATAGACGCATCTTTTAAATAGTTGAATACCTAAATAAGAAAAAGGAGCTCTATGCCTAGCTGTCCTGAACTCAATTTTTCACACTAAATGGAACGTTATCCCCTGTAATTAAGAAACCCGTTTGCTATATTTGAAAAACATGGATTTAATTAAAACAGCCTTTCTGCTAGTTCAGTTTGGAACAGCCCCGTCATTTCCGGAAGGTGAGGCTTCACAGCAATTACGCCTTGCTGATAAAATAGAAGTTATTTGCATAGACAACGGGTTAAAGTATTCCTATCATACCTTAAAAAAAAATCCATCTTTAAGAAAATATAAGCCTTCACTTTTTACTAAATCCAATATACAGGGGATGTATTTTTTCCTTACACATATAGACTCAACCTATCTTTACATTGAAGACTGCGATTATAGCCTTTTAAAATTTCTCAGGCTGAAAACAAAAAACCAGTCTCTTGAATATATTGTAATTGATTCTGTTGACAACATATCGCTTGGAGAGAAATTAAGAGTAATAAGATGGAAAAATCCTGTAAATATAATGATGTTTGAAGATGGTCTTGTGTTTGAAACAAGTTTCACTGATTACTCTGAATATTGGAGATGCGGAGATAAAAATAATTATGCACCTAAATATCCGTTTGTTAAACCTTTGCCGAGTTTGCTCAGGAAAAATTACACTGAAGAAGAGCAAAGTGATCTGAAATACATTTTATCCAATCCTATTATGGTATTCTCTGCTATAGCACTTGATGAGAACAAAATTGAATTACCCTTTAATCTGGAAGGGAGATCATACAAAGCTTCATTTGAAGCACTTTCCGGAGAAGAACTTGAAGGCTGGGCAATAGACTTAAATTCTGATAAAATTCCCGATGCATTCTGGTATCATGATATAATCAGCACTAAAATAGTTGAAGTTTTCACAAGGCTCTACCTCAACATAGAAGGGCAGTTCATTCCGGTTTGGTACACTTATTTTAAAGAAAAGTGAATCAGAATATATCCATTGCAGTTTATATAATTCCTTCAGTTATTACACTTTCGCTTACATCGTTAATTACGTATATATTATACAGAAACGGTTCATCAAGGGCTATAGTTTTAATTATATCTGTATCTCTGTGGCTGATTTATTGTTATCTGGTTTCATCCGGGAAGTTTTCAGTTCATGAAAAACTTATATTTATTTATCTTCCAGTTTCTGTAATTATTATTTATTTTATTTTCTCAGGGCTTAGCAGTTCTTTGCTTAACCGTCTTCTTCCGCAATATTTCATATATATTCAACTATTCAGATTATTTACTGAAATATATTTATGGATTATGTTCCTTGACGGGATAATCCCTGTTCAGCTTACTTTCTCGGGTTTAAATTATGATATTTTCATACCTCTTACTGCTCTGCTGATAGGATATTTTGTTTATTCATCATCAAAATGGCCTGAACTTGCAGCTTTGTTCTGGAACATAGCCGGGATCATACTTTCGCTAAACATTGCATTACTTTATATTTCCATTCCATTGGAACTGAAAGATGGAAATTTAGTTATCTTTCTTAGTCTTTGGCCGGTTATATTCTCTGTACCTCTTGCGATTTTAATACATCTTCTTTCGGTAAAACAGATGTTTCTTGGAAGATATTCTGAAAAAAATTAGTTTATTAGGATATGAATTACTTTTTTAACTCCCGAATCAGAATTTTTGAAAGATAAAATTCCGGTAATATGATCAGACTTACAGTTTACGGAAGAGATGTAATTATTAAAGCTTTGTTATTGACCCTCATTATTGATATAATTGCATTACTTATTCCAAATGAAACTCTGAAGATATTACTTCTTGTTATTTCTGCTTTTTTTATTGTCTTTACATTATATTTTTTCAGAGATCCGGTACGTGAAGTCCCAGCAGATCTTAAAGAAGGGGCAATACTTTCGCCAGCTGACGGAAAGGTTATGATAATTGAAGAAATTAAACATAACAGTTTCACTGATTCAAAAGCATTGGTTATAGGAATTTTTCTTTCTCCTTTGAATGTTCATGTTAACAGGATTCCTGCATCAGGTGAAATCACTGAAGTAAAATATATTAAAGGTGAATTCATTGCAGCGTTTGAAGCGTCGTCATCCCACAGGAATGAAAGAACTGAAATAACTTTGGATACAGGAAAATTCAAAATCATATTCAGTCAGATTGCAGGTTTCGTTGCAAGAAGAATAGTATGCGAGCTTAAAAAAGGAGATAAAGTGAAAGCCGGAAATACTTTTGGTATGATAAAGTTCGGCTCACGTATGGATGTGATTATGCCGGTAAATTCAGAGTGTAAGGTCTCTTTAAACCAGAAAGTAAAAGCCGGAGAAACAGTAATTGCAGAGGTAAAGCTTGATTAAGCCAGTAGGATTCATACCAAGTTTGTTTACAGTTCTGAATCTTTTCTCCGGATTTATGTCAATCATAAATGCTGCATCAGGAAACA
>JAOADS010000153.1 GCA_026417195.1 Ignavibacteria bacterium
ATATTATAACGATCCCTGATGACTTTTGCTGTTTCAACACCATTCATTTCACCTTTAAGTTCTATATCAATTATAACAATATCAGGTTTTGAACTCTCAATCAATTCCAGAGCCTTCTCGCCCTGATCGGTAATAAAGGTAACTTCATAGCCTCCTGCTTTCAAGGAAGTTGACATATCAAGTGCTACGATACTTTCATCTTCAATAATTGCTACCTTATTCTTCAAGAAACGAAATTTAATTTAATCAAATATAAGTTAATCATTACACATTAAAAACATATATATTCCAGATATATCTCTCTCATACATGAATAATATCCCGTTCTGTAGTTTCATTACTTTTTGCTCACATTATGTTAATCTTATTAAATTGTAATAATCCATTAAAGAGCTTATTTTTGAGTGAAAGCGGGAGTAATTCAGTGGTAGAATGCCAGCTTCCCAAGCTGGACGTCGCGGGTTCGAGTCCCGTCTCCCGCTCTCATCCAAGAAAGGTTTTGAATACTATTGTTAAAAATTAGAATTTACTCATTCAGTTATCTTAAATCCGGCATACCTGAAGATAATACACCAAACGGAGGAGGTTATGTTTTTGACTGCAGATGCATTAAAAATCCGGCAAAAGAAAACAGACATATTAACCAGACAGGTAAAGATAAAGAAGTAATTGAGTTTCTTGAATCACCTGAAAATAATATGAAAGATTTTATGGATAATGTAAAAAAAATAATAGACCTTACTGTTATTTCCTATCTTGAAAGAGGATTTTCTGATCTAATGGTAAGTTTCGGATGTACAGGTGGTCAGCACAGATCGGTTTACGCTGCTGAAAAACTTTCTGAACATCTTAAAGAAAAATTCGGGAATCAAATAAACATTATCCTCCGTCATTTAGAATACCCTCACCTATCTCATAATTGAATTTCTCCGGTAAACTCAAGGAAATAGAGAAATCAACATTCAGAATACATCTGATCTCACAGTTCTTCAACGGCATCTCACTTGGTGTCATAGGATTACAGGAAATTATCCTCAAAAGAACCCTTCAGGGGACCAACATTGAAATTACGGTATTATCTATACTTGTAAGTTCCTCTTTCTTAGTTTCAATGTACGGAGCTGAGATAATAGGTCGATCAGCTGACAAATTCAGAAGCATAATCATAGCAGGTGTAATAGGCAAAACTTTCCTTGTACTTGCACCTTTTGCCGGTTCATCAGAACTTTTTATAATATGTATTGGGATCAATGCTTGTTCAGACTCTTTTATTCTGCCAATATGGAACATAGTATTCAAACATAATTACTCGGATACAAACAGAAGCAGGTTATATTCATACGCTGCCCTCACACAGACAACTCTTATAATAATATGCACAACATTGTTCGGATTCCTTATGGATTTGAATGTTGTCTTCTATAAAATAGCTTTCACCTTAGCCGGAATAACCGGACTAATTGTGTATTACTGTCTTGGGAGGATGTTAATTACAGGTTCAGAGGAAAAATTCAAAATAGAAAAACTTCAGTTAAGAATTTCATTTAAACTCATTAAAGATATTGTCTTATTACCTTTCAGGAATATCAGAAGAATATTTTCTTCTAATTCCGGCTTCCTGAAATTCGAAATCAATTTTTTCATATACGGCATAGCTTTTATAATGCTGGCAACAGTAATGCCTGTTTTCCTTGTAGAAAAACTTTCACTCTCCTACTCTCCGATTTCTCTTGCAAAGGGGCTTATATTTCATTCAGCATATATCATATTTACACCTCTTATGGGGAAATTCCACGGAATGGGTAATCCTACAAAATTCTGCGGTTATGCATTTTTGCTACTATCTTTGTATCCTGCTATTATGATTTTTTCAGTTTTCTTACCAACAATGAAATATGAAATATTCTATGCTTCATATTTCTTCTTTGGACTGGCAATGAGCGGTGTTAACATAGCATGGACATTAAGCTCTATTCACTTTGCACCTGCAAACGAAGTTGCAAACTATCAGGCCGTGCATATAACATTAACTGGAGTCAGAGGTATCTTCAGCCCCTTACTCGGATATCTGATAATGACAACAATTGACATTGAATACGTATTTTACCTGTCTGCTCTGTTATTCATCACAGCTGGAATTCTTATGTTAAGCTTAAATAAAAATTCAAATACTTAATCAGTAAATTCTGACTTGAGTATATATTTTAAAGCATTAATTTTGCCATAGATTATTTTATGGGCGGTTAGCTCAGCTGGTTCAGAGCACCTGCCTTACAAGCAGGGGGTCGTAGGTTCGAATCCTACACTGCCCACGGAAATAGCAGATAATGTGCTTATACTAGCTATGATTATCTGCTATTTTTTTATTAACACACTTAAATTATAGTAAGTATCATACTAGGTATAGTGATAATAGTAAGGATTATAAATTAGGATCATTTGTTTTATGATTAGTAAATTCTATTCTTTAATCAGCTAATTTTATATGAAGAGAAGTTTAAGGTGTTACTTCACTTTCCCTTTGAACAGATCTATCAGATGTATCACCTGGTCCGGATACGGATCCTGTCCCTTCAGTTCCAGCTCCAGCAGCTCCATGTACCTCCTCTGTAATTTCCGCTCCGGCGTTGAATTCATCAGTTTCTCGTATTCCTCCGGTGACTTCTCCCTTAACTTCTCCTCCTCTAATATCTCCTTCAACATCGGTGCTTTCTTGATTAAGTCGTTGACTTCCACTATTATCATCTCGTTCCGTCTTTCCATGGCTCTGTTCTCCGGCGTTGAAAGCGTCTTCTCTAACCACTCCTTGCGTGCCTCTTTCACTGCTTCGGCGAATTCCATAATCGTTTTGTCTTTTCCCGCCTGTGATTCTACGGTATTGCGATTCTGTGATTGTTCCGTCATTGAGTTTATTATTTAAAGTTTTGTAAACTTTTTGTTCATCAGGAGTATAATCAAATTTCTTTGCTTCTTCAAGACTTAAAACTTTAATTTTTTTTGTATTTTTGCTTAAAAGTTTATTCAAAAGTACTCTGTTACAGATAATAACACGAGAGTATATACTTTAGTAAAGTTTTTCGTATCATATAAATGAAAAAGCATGCCATGAATTCAGTACCGAAAAATTAAAGGATAAAATCACACAAGCTAATAATAAAAATCAATAAAATTATAAAATAATTGACAGCAAATCAGAAAATCCCAAATCAAAAAACAAACTTCACAAACAGCATATTCACTTTAATTTTTTGTTTACTTCCACTCTGTGCATTTACTCAGTATCTGCCGGAAAGCGGGATTTATCACTGGCTTAAGACACCGGATGGTCTAAACCTTTACGCTCTGGAATTAGGCAACAGAAATGCTGAAGAGACATACGTTGTACTGCATGGCGGTTTCGGTGCAGAACATTCATACCTTATAAAACCATTGCTACAACATACTGAAGAACTCCGGTTCATTCTTTTTGATCAGAGAGGATCACTCAGAAGTCCGGCACCAGACAGCCTTATTACTTTTAAAGGCTTCATAAACGATGTTGAACTCATCCGTAAAGAATTTAATTTAACCCGGGTAAATATTCTGGCACACTCTAACGGAACAACCATAGCACTGGATTATCTTTATCACTATCCTGAAAAAGTAAAAAAAATCATACTTATTAGCTGTCCGTTATATATACTGGACGGTAATTATTTCCAGAATATAGACGAACCCGTCAAAAAATATTATGATGAGATGGAAAAATGGAAAGATTCGGTAAATCAGAAAATAGAAGCTATGAAAGAAAAATATAATCTGCAAAACAAAGACTCACTTACAAGCATTGAAAAAACCTTATTAAGCAAAATTGAATATGCTGCTAATCACACACATTTAATGAAAAATGTGGAACACTCAGAGAATGCTTTTTTCAATCCTGATGTATTTTCAGCACTTCAGAAAAATGTAACCAGTGAGGAACAGGAAAGAAGAATAAGCAATTTGTCCCATGCATTGGTTAAAAGTTCCATACCAGTAACTATGATCAACGGTGAATATGATATCGTGGATCCCAAGGGAAATGTCTGGTCAGCAGTTGCCGAAGGACTGGATCATTTAGAATACATACTGATAAAAAACGCAGGTCATAACGTCTGGCTTGACCAACCCGAAGAGTTCAGAAGTATTTTAGAAAGAATATTAAGATAGAAGTTCAGTCATAGCTTTGGTTAAATCAACTGCAGGGACAGAGCAGACAATATTTAGTTTAAAAGATTCTGTAATAAATTTAAAGTTTTCGGAATTGATTCCGTTTGAAATAATATTTAAACATTATTTTAATTTTTTTTAATTTAAGTAGATAATAATTCTTTACAGAAATAATGTCATATAACTGACAGAATCGTAGTCTTTTTGAAAAAAAGTTCATCAAATACAGTATATTCAGGACCTGTAGCATTACCGTTACACCTGGCACATAAAGCAGCTGCTATTAATATTACAAAGCTTTTCATAACAAGTATATTTTTTTAACTTTTTTTAAAAAAAATCATCGTTTAACAATATCAAAGTTTAGCATATGAAAATATATTAAAATTATTTTACAACTATCATTTTTTTGCTTTCAGTAAAACCTTCGGTTTCTAATTTGTAAAAATACACTCCGCTTGAAAGATTTGAAGCATTATACTGAATGCTATAGCTTCCCGGGCTAAGTGATTTATTCAGTATTGTTTGGGTTTCCCTGCCGCTGATATCATACACTATTAGTTTTACAGACTGCTGTTTTGGTATATCGAATTTTATATTAGTAACAGGATTAAAAGGATTCGGATAGTTTTGGAATAAAGCAAAAGAAACTGGATTTTGGTTATTGTTATAATTTATTCCTATAGGGGCAATAGTTCTTCTTCTGAAAAAAACCCTGCTATTGCTAACATTCATAAAAGATTCATAATTCATAATATAATCACCGTTAGGTAAAATACAAGCAGCTTTATATCCGACTGTCGAATCCCCTTTATCTGTACCAAATTCAGGAACAGACCAGCTAATACCACGGTTAGTGGAAAATGTAATAACAATATCAGCTTTTTTCGGTCTTGAAAGTATTGCTCGTGCATCTAAATTATCAGCTTATGCGTTATTAATAGGTTATCTGCTGGTAATAATACT
>JAOADS010000154.1 GCA_026417195.1 Ignavibacteria bacterium
CCTATCACATCACTGTGACCATTTATATACTTAGTTGTGCTGTGAAGCACGATATCTATTCCGAAATCAAGAGGATTCTGGAAATAAGGACTCATAAATGTATTATCACAGACTGAAATCAGACTGTTTTCCCGTGAGATCGTGGAAACTGCATTCAGATCCGTAAGTGTTAGCATAGGGTTTGTGGGAGTTTCAATGAAAATCATCTTAGTCTCTTTTCTGATAGCTGATCTAACAAGATCAATCTGAGAAGTATCTATCCAGGAATAATCAATGCCGAAATTCCTGAATACCATTTCAAATATCCTGTATGTTCCTCCGTAAACATTGTTTGTTACGATTACATGGTCACCTGCCTTAAGCAGTTTTGCAACCGTATCAATAGCAGCCATTCCGCTTGAGAAACAGAAACCGTACTTTCCGTTTTCTAGCGAAGCTAGGTTTCTCTCAAGTGCCAGACGTGTGGGATTTATAGTCCTTCCGTAATCATAGCCTTTTGAAACACCGAAAGCCTCATTTGCATATGTTGAAGTTGCGTATACAGGCACGTTCACCGCACCGGTCTCCCTGTCCGGTTCGTTTCCTGAATGTATTGCTTTAGTTGAGAATTTCATTTAGAGAATTTAGAAGTTTGAGGTACTAAACAAAATCAAGAACGTCATATCTTGTGAGAATGCCAACTATGTTACCATATTCACTGACTAATACAGCCGGAGATTTCTTAAGATTCGTTATGGCTACCTTAATATCTTCCGATTCATCAACAACAGGCAGAGGATCACTCATAACCTCACCTACCGTTTTGTTTGACAAATCTGGACTATCCAGTAGCTTTCCCATTATTTCTGCTTCATCAATAAGTCCAAGTGATTTATTAGATTCTATCACTGGAAGATATGAAATATTATAATCTTCCATCTTTCTTAAGGCATCACCTAAAATTTCATCTGGTGATGCAGAAACAAGTCGCGGCAGACCACCTGATATTTTTGTCTGATATGCTAAGGCAACTGTAGTCTTATCTTTTTCAAGCAGGCGTTTTTCCCTCATCCATTCATCTGAGTGATGTTTACTGAGATATCTCTCTCCAGTATCACATACTGTAAAAACAACCAGAGAACCCTTATCAAGTTCTCTTGCAACTTTAAGAGCAGCACATAAAACTGTACCTGTGCTGCCACCTGAGAATATTCCTTCTTCTCTTGCAAGGCGTCTTGACATGTTGAATGAATCTTTATCAGAAATATTTATGATCTCGTCAATATATTGAAAGTGAACATTCTCAACAATCCGCTCCTGCCCTATACCTTCAACTAAATACGGTGTTCCCTCTATGACAATACCAGATTCCTTATATGTCTTGAATATTGAACCATAAGGATCTGCACCGATCACCTTAACCGAAGGATTTTTTTCCTTAAGAAATCTTCCTGTTCCGCTTATAGTACCGCCGGTTCCCATACTTGCCACGAAATGTGTTATTCTGCCATCAGTTTGTTCCCAGATTTCTGGTCCGGTAGTTTTATAGTGAGCCTCTGGATTTGAAGGATTGGTGTATTGAGTTGCGTAAAATGAGTTAGGAGTTTCGCGAGCTATCCTTTCAGCTGTGTTGACGTAATACTCTGGTGAGTTGGGTTTAGCAGTTGAAGGCACTACGATCACATCTGCACCCAATGCTTTAAGATATCTGACTTTCTCCACTGAACATTTATCTGTCATTACGAAAATACATTTGTAACCTTTCACAGCTGCCGCAAGTGCAAGTCCAATACCTGTGTTACCGCTTGTAGCTTCAATGATAGTTCCGCCGGGTTTTATCAGTCCGTTTTTCTCAGCGTCAAGAATTATATTCAGTCCTATTCTGTCTTTAACACTGCCTCCCGGATTCATTGACTCCATCTTCGCATATACTTCTGCCTTAAGACCTTTGGTAATTTTATTTAAGCGGATTAACGGAGTGTTACCGAAAAGCTCAAGTATGTTGTTTTTAACATTCATATTTTACTGTCAACAGGTTTCATGAGCGGAAATAATATTACATCCCTGATTGAATATGAATCTGTAAGTAACATTACAAGTCGGTCGACACCGAGTCCGACACCTGTAGTCGGCGGCATTCCCACTTCAATAGCTCTCACGAAATCCTCATCAAAAGGATGAGTATCTTCTTCGCCTCCCCTTCCTCTTTCTGCTTGTTCTTCGAGTAACTTTCTCTGAAGGATCGGATCATTGAGTTCTGTATATGAATTTCCGAGTTCCCATTTATTGATATAGGGCTCGAATCTTTCAACAAAAATCACCTGTTCTGGATCTTTTTTCATTTCCTCAATCTGTGTCATGGAATATTCCCTCAGAGGTTTACAAAGAGGTGTCGTGTCAATCGGATGATCAATAACAAAAGTTGGCTGGATCAGGTCTTCCTCACAGGTTTCTTCAAAAAGATTGGCAATTAAAAGTCCCTTGCTGTGTGAGATAGCTGGATCAAAGTCTATGTGTTTATCCTTCATATATTTTATAATGTCATCTTTTTTCATGTTCAGGACATCTATTCCGTTTTTCTCTGCAATTGCATCGGTCATTTTTATTCTTCTCCAGGGACGGGAGAAATTTATTTCTGTGCCCTGATATGTGATCTTATTGCTTCCGCAAGCCTCTATACATGCATTTTCAATTACTTCCTCAAACAGGTTCATGCTATCGTAATAATCACCGTAAGCCATATACCATTCAACCTGAGTAAACTCCGGGTTATGTGTCCTGTCTATACCTTCGTTTCGGAAATCTTTAACAAATTCATATACACGGTTAAAGCCACCAACTATAAGCCTCTTGAGAAAAAGTTCATTTGAAATTCTAAGATAAAGAGGTATATCAAGTGCGTTGTGGTGTGTTATGAAAGGTCTTGCATTAGCTCCTCCGTAAATTGTCTGAAGTGTGGGAGTTTCAACTTCAATAAAACCATATTTCTCAAGCGTGTTTTTAATTGACTTTATTATCTTAGTCCTTTTCAGAAATACATCTTTCACTCCGTCATTTACAACCAGATCAAGATATCTCTGTCTGTATCTCAGCTCAACATCTGCAAAAGCATCATGAATTATCTTCTCACCTGTATCTGTAATTTCTTCTTTTACAATTGGCAGAGGCCTTACTGATTTACACAGAAGTTCAAAAGAATCTGCATGTATTGAAATCTCACCCATCTTGGTTCTGAAAACAAAACCGTTTACACCTATTATATCACCGATATCAAGAAGCTTGAAAAGACTATATAATTTTTCACCTACGTCATTCTGTCTGATATATATCTGGATTTTACCCGTATCATCCTTTATATGGCAGAAACTTGCTTTACCCATTCTGCGGATTGCCATTATTCTTCCCGCAATTGAAACTTTCTTACTTCTCAGTTCCTCCAGTTCTTTTTCATCGGTTGGATCACGAAAGGTATCTAGTATCTCCCTTGCTTTTGAACTTACATCAAACCTGTGAGGATAGGGATTTATTCCAAGTTTAATTATCTCTTCAAGAGCATCAAGCCTGCTTTTTATTAATTCATTCTGCTCAGTCAATATAGTTTAAAATTAGTTGAATGTTATGAGATTACCTAGCCGGAGATCTGGTTTGAAATGTCTTGAATTTCCTTTGATATCTCTTTTAAGACCGCAGAGTCCGATAAATTAATTTCTGTTCCATCTGAATTAAGCTTTGACTCAGACAATTTTTTCTTGCGTTTCTTCTTTCCCCCTTTAACTTCCCTTTTTCTGTTTGGATTTTTCTTTACAACAGGCCGAGGTTCAGCAAGTTTTCTGGTTAATGCAAGTTCTTCCGGTGTGAGGTAACGCCACTGTCCCGGGCTGAGCCCGTTCAGTCCGATTCTTGCGTATTCAACCCTTTTAAGCCTCTGAACCCTGTAACCTAAGGTTTCAAGCATCTTTCTTACCTGACGGTTTCTGCCTTCATGTATCGATATCCATATATTCATGTTTTCAGTATTAGGTATAATTCTCACCTTAGCTCTGGCAGTAAATCTTCCGTCAATCATAACACCATCTCTTAGTCTCACGACATCCTTTTCATCTATTGATTTATCAAGCCTGACAAAGTAGGTTTTATAGACTTTATGTCGGGGATGCATCATCATGTTTGCATACTCACCGTCATTGGTTAGAAGCAAAACGCCGTCAGTGTCATAATCAAGCCTTCCTACGGGATAGAGTCTTGTATTTAATCCTATCAGATCCATTACTGTAGGTCTGCCCTTCTCATCATTTGTAGTGGTAACATATCCTCTCGGCTTATAAAGCACTATGTATATGAACTCACTCTGCGGCTTTATTTTTTCTCCATCTACTTTGACAGTGTCCTTTTCTGGATCAATCCGTAAAGACGGATCAGTAACAGTTTTCATGTTTACAGTCACCCTCCCTTGAAAAATAAGCTCATCTGCCTTTCTTCTGGCAGCAAGCCCTGAATCTGAAATAAATTTATTTAAACGTATTGGTTTTCCGGTATTGTCATTCATTGAGAAACTTAATCATTCATCGTTTGTCTTATGATCTGGATTAATATCATGTATAATTGCACGTGCTTTATCTACATCTTCCCCGGCTGTTTCAGATTTTGATTTCATTAAATTAATTTCTTCAAAGAAATCAATGTCTGACTGAGTTACGCCTTCAGGCGGACCAGACTTTATAATTTCCTCAATAGCCTTAAGAGTCGGCAGATCAGAAATTGAATTAAGTCCGAGATATTCCAAAAAAGTATCTGTAGTTCCGTATAACATAGGACGCCCCGGTGCTTCAGCCCTGCCTTTTATTGTTATTAGATCTTTCTCCAAAAGTGAACCTATTATGTAATCAACATTAACTCCCCTTATAGCTTCAATTTCTGATTTAGTTACTGGCTGATTATATGCTATAACAGAGAGCGTTTCAAGTGCTGACTGAGATAGTCTCCT
>JAOADS010000155.1 GCA_026417195.1 Ignavibacteria bacterium
GGGAAAATTATATAGCAGAACCTTTATTAAAAAGCTTTTTTCTAAGATGAATAAAGCAGTTGTTGATTTTCTAATAATTCAGAGGTCAAGAAATTTCAGAGTGGAGGCTGGTTCAGATGTCTTAAGTATGTTCACAGATAATAAACTGAACTTTGCCTATCTGAAATTATTTAACAACCTTAACACATTTATCTTAAAATCTGGCTTATCTAACAAAAGGTTTCTTTCCGAGTATATACTCGGTTATACTAAATTTAACTATGACTACATAAGCAATAAAATAATTAAAAAAGAAAAATTTCAAAGTTTCCTAAAAACATTGGATAAAGCTGCAATCGGTTTGTTCAATTACTTCATTGTGGAATTTATCGCTCTTTATTTCAACTCCAGATTTATATCTTATAACTCAAACACACCTTTTGAAAATACACAGATATATAAACTATATAACTTCCTTAACATATCCGGACTTTCATCACTTGAATTTGAAGGTGAAGAATTCCATAAAATATACGGATATCTTTTAAATATTTATTCTGACTATGACAGGGAAGAAGATTACGACAAGTACAGAAACCTCGTCATAAAAATTAAAAATATCCTTGATAAAAATGAATTAGAATTTCACATCAGCAGACTGATCAGTTACTGTATAATCAAACTTGAAGGAAACAGTTCAACAGAGAAGTTCTCAAGGGAGATTATAGATTTATATGATATTTATCTGAATGAAAAGCTGTTCAGAAAAGATAATCAGAAATATCTTTCAAGAGAGGTTTTCAGAAGTATAGTCTTAAATACAATCAAATACAATAAAACTGACTGGCTTCTGGATTTCGTTCAGAAATCAGAACAATACCTTAATCCCGCAGAAGCTGAAAACCTCATGGATTATGCATATATGTATATTTACTTCCATAAAGGTAATTATGAAAAAGCTCTCATGCATGCCAACAGGATAAGACATGATTACTTTATGTATAAGTTTGATGTGCGGGATATGATTCTGAGACTTTTCTATGAACTTGGCTATACGGAGGAAACATTGAATCAGATAAAATCCTTTGTTCAGTTTGTCAGAGCTGAAAAAATCTCCGGACTGGAATGGAAAAAAAGATATATCAGTTTTGCATCTTATCTGGAAAAAATCACTTTATACAAAGCTGGATACAGAAAACGAATAGACATAGGTTTCATTCAGAATAAAATAATGAAGTCAGATAATATTTATTACAAAGAGTGGCTGATAAATAAAATAGATGAGTTAAAATCACTACCGTCTTACTAAATAAACTTTCTTTTTTCTTCGGTGCTTGGGAGCCTGCATGTTTCTCTTTTGCCAAACCATTTATATCTGTTTTTTGAAATGACATCATATAGAAAATTTCTGATAAACGGAGGCACTATAATAAAAATGTATGAGAGATTCCACGGGAAGGGGAGATTTTTTGCAATCCTGAGAGCAGCGGAGCTTTTTAAATAAAACTTCCCGCCATCAACAAGTATTATGGTTTTCAGCTCATCAGTATCAAATCCTAGTTTTTTTTGTAGTCCGGTTCCAAAATCAGATTGAAGAGCAGCAAACCTGAAGATGTCTTTTTTATCTCTGTCTATTATGAAATTCACAAAACCATTACAGAAATTACACACACCATCAAATAAAATTATCTTATAAGTATCATTCATAATATCAGCCTGTAGTAAATCCATTCATTCAAAGGTTCTGCTCCGAGTTTGTTATAAAAACTTATAGCATCTTTATTCCAGTTAAGTACACACCACTCCATTCTTCCGCATTTTTCCTTTCTGGCTATTCTGATCAGTTCATCCATGAAAAGTCTGCCTGTTCCTTTCTTTCTCTGCTTCTGAGAAATATAAATGTCTTCGAGATAAAGCGTTTTCCGGGCAAGGAAAGATGAATATGTAAAAAAGTAGAAGACATATCCGGTAATTCTTCCCCGAAATTCTGAAACCAATATGTAATATAAAGGCTTTTTTCCGAAGGCATCTTTGTATAATCTTTCTTTAGCCTTTACATCTGGTGGCGTTAGCTTTTCATATTCAGCAAGTTCGCAAATCAGTTTAAAAATTTCTTCAAAATCTCTCTTTTTAGCTTTGCGTATTTTAATTTTCATAGTTCAAAAATAAATATTTAACTTTTAAAAGAATATTTAATTATATTTTAATTAAATAAGATATGAAAAAATGTCTTACAAAATATCAATAATTTTAATTATAGCCTCATCTTTTATCTATCTGAATTTTACTTACAATCATGATAGTAATAAAACTAAATATTCACAGGTAAGGATTTTAACGAATTCTCCGGCTGATATATTAACACTTCAGAACAACGATATATGTGTTGAACACTATCAGGGCAATATCACAGACGGCTTAGTTCTTGTTTTAAATCAGAGTGAAATGCAGAGACTGAAAGCAACCGGGATTAAGTATAATGTTGAAATCTGGAATACCGATGAATTCTATAATAACAGAACCCTTGATTACAAAATTACATCTGAAAGCCGGAACTTAATGGAATCAGATAATGTCAGAGGACTAACTTACGGAAGTATGGGCGGATATTATACATTCAGTGAAGTCGTTCAGAAACTTGACTCAATGAGGTTGCTATATCCTAATCTTATCACAGCTAAACAAAATATCGGGACTTCGGTTGAAGGAAGAACTATATGGGCTGTAAAGATATCAGATAATCCGGATATAAATGAATCAGCTACGGAACCAGCTGTTTATTTTGACGCACTTCATCATGCAAGGGAGCCTCAGTCTATGGCTTCACTAATGTATTTTATGTACTGGATACTGGAAAACTATAACACAAACCCTGAAGCGAAATATCTTGCAGATAACCGCGAGATTTTCTGTGTTCCTGTTGTTAACCCTGATGGTTATGTTTATAATCAGACCACAAATCCCAATGGAGGAGGAATGTGGAGAAAAAACAGACGCAACAACGGATCATGTTTCGGAGTTGATTTAAACCGTAATTATGATTACGGATGGGGTAATAACAACGGTTCAAGCGGAGATCCATGCTCGGAAACATACCGCGGACCATCTCCAGCTTCGGAGCCTGAAACTCAGGCAATTAAAAATTTCTGTAATCAGATACAGCCGAAGATTGCATTCAGTGTACATTCAGTTGCGGGAAGATATCTTAATCCATACGGCTATAACGACACTGCAATAAGTTATGAAATATATTCGGATTTCAGTTCTGAATTTGCAGCTGGTAATGATTACACATATGGAACTGTATTCGAAATGCTTAATTATTATTCAAGCGGAACAACAAGAGACTGGCTTCACTCACGGGGATGTTATGCCTGGACCCCTGAAGTAGGTGGTTCCGGGTTTTGGCCGGCAATTTCAGAAATTATACCCGTGGCATCTGAAAATCTGGATGGATTTAAATACCTTAGCTGGGTAGCTGGTGCATTTGCTTCTTTTCAGAATCATACAATCTTCGGTAATCACATTTCTAATCGGCTTCTTCCCTCAATATGGATGAATGACACGATCTCTATTAACATAGGTGTGAGAAATAAAGGATTAAGCAAACCAGCTCAGAATGTTAATGTTCAGATAACTTCGCCGTATAGCCATGCAGTACCCATTACCTCGAGTCAGAATTACGCTACCATTCAGCCGAGACAAACAGTTTATAATTCAAATCCATTCAGATTCCGCTTAACAAACAACGCTAACTATATGGATGAAATAAGATTTATAGTAACTGTAAGACAGGAAAATGTTATAACTTCAATTGATACTATCTCAGTCTTGGTAGCCAGGGCAAATGTAATTTTCAGAGACAATGCTGAAAACGGTACCTCCAGATGGATTAAAAGCGGAAATCAGATTCAGTGGGATACTACATTCTGTGACTACTTCAGCGAAAGCCATTCTTTCGCGGATTCACGCTACGGAAACTCAAGGAATTCCACAAACAATTTCTTTACTTTAGCTGACACAATCAATTTAACAGGTACTACAAATCCAAGGATAGAATTTCAGGCCAAATGGGCAACTGAAGTTACAAACGATTACGTCAGGCTTCAGATAAGCACTAATTTCGGAACAACCTGGATAAATCTTCCGGGTAAATACACTGAAAACATAAATGGTCAGCCATCATATCACAGAATTCATCACTGGATCAGCGAGAGAATTAATCTTAATCCGTATATAGGGCAAAGAATAAGAATCAGATTCAACTACGTTACCAATACAAGCGTACCGGGTGACGGATTTTACTTTGATAATTTCAGAATAATAAATTACACTGACAGCCTTGTTTCTGTTTCCCAGAACGGAACTTCAATCCCTAAAAGATATGCTTTATATCAGAATCTCCCTAATCCTTTCAATCCTTCAACAAAAATAAAATTTGATTTACCTGAAAGAACTTTCGTAAAACTCAAAGTCTATGATATTAACGGAAAAGAATTGAAAAAGCTATTTAACGGGAACATAGAAGCCGGGAGCTATGAAATAGAATTCACAGGAAACGATTTACCCAGTGGAGTTTATTTCTACAGATTAGAGACAGAGAGCTTCACTCAGGTAAGAAAGATGATACTAATAAAGTAACTACGGTATTCCTATATTTCTGACAGTTTTTTATATTTAAAACATAATGATTAAAAATTTTTTAATCTTATGTTTATTATTATTTACTACCTCTGCTAAATCTCAGAATTATTCTTTAAGATTTTTCGGAAATGGTATTAATGACATAGACAGAGTAAAAATAAAAATAGATGCACCTCACAGACCTATTGATGTTTCAGGAAGTTTTACAGTTGAATTCTGGATCAAGGCAGACCATCTGAACAATAACGGCACAGTATATGCACCTGTCTCTTATACACATCTCCGAGCC
>JAOADS010000156.1 GCA_026417195.1 Ignavibacteria bacterium
TCCATATACTGTCCGGAATGTATATCACTTATAAGTGTAATTGTAAGACCTTTAAATTCCTCAGGAAGATTATCAATTGAAATATCTTTGTAATCAATTTCATATTTATCATGTCTGGCTATACCGTATATTGCACCTCCGAAAGCATATGCTGAGATCGCACCGGTAGCATACCTGACAAACTTCCTGCGTGAGTAATCAACCTTCTTTATGTATGGCTTGGAAGCAAAACGGTTTATTTTATCCTTCAGGGGAGAAATCAGTTTAGCTATCAGTATAGATAATTTAAAAGGGAGTTTTATGATTTTTCCTGTAAGTAACCATAAAGCTATGAAGAAAGTAGCTGCCTGCCATACATAGAAAGGATAGTAACCTAAAGTTTTAAACCATTCAGGTGGATTAAATCCTCTTCCGAATATAAGGGAAATAATGATAAAAGGGACATTGAAAATCAAAAAGGGGATAAGAACCTTCCATTTCAGTGAAGGTTTATAAATCCTTGTTGTTTTAAGGTAATTTATAAATGTAAAATAAACTAAAGACTGAAAAAGTAAGAGAATTAAAAGAAAAAATCTCCACATATAAACCCTATAACCAGTAAATTAACCTAAAATGTTTCAATAAAGCTAATTATTAATTATTAAAATCTCAAGTCTTATGAAGTGATATTTAAAATAAAAAGGGCTTACTTTTCTTTTTGTAAGCCCCGGTTCATCTGCTAATTTAGTAGGGAATACTAACAGCTATGCTGTTTATAGCAGAAATATCTTATGGCTGGTAGCGATATGTATATTTGGTAACGTAGTGATCACCGCCTACATAACAATCAACAATCAGAACACATTCATTTGAATCATCAAATAAATACTTAGGAACTGTAAAAACTTCCCTCTTATCCTCGCTTGAATAATATTTATTATATTTACTCACATTTAAAACATACACAGCTTCTATACTGTTACTTTTATAACTTGCATCTTTCCTGTCAAAGAAAACCCTTATTCCAGTTTTAAGATTTGTGGTAGTACTGTATTCCTTATTTATATAGGAAGCCTGAAACTCCATTAAAGAACCCGGTTTCAAATAAGAGGAAGGTTCCATCCATTTAAATCCTGCATTTACCGTATGAATAATATCAAGGATATCTTTCCACTGGCACAAGCTAACAATTTCATTTCCGCTTTTTTCCCATTTCGTGATACCAACTTCATTGTAAGCTTTCTGTTCAACATCTGTAAGTATCCATGCGCCGGAGGTCAATTCTGAAGGATTACTTCCACCTGCAGTATTATATGGGTCATTTTGTGCTATCTCCTGTGACGATATAGGCAGAGCAACTGAAATAAGAAATGCTATAACTAAAAGAATAATTGAAAACTTTATTAGGAATTTATGACTATACATGACTTCTACACTAATTACGGTATTTTATTAACCAATTCTGTTAAACTAATGCTAATGCAAATATGGTATGTAATATAACGCTTATCAATACACTATATTAGTGATAATTATAATTAATGCTTACCTGTTATTAAAATCCTTAAAAATTTAGTATATTTGAAAATTGAAATCTACTTTTTTTATAGTTTTTTTTATTTATGCTTTTCTTCCTGGTTGTGCTAATCAGCAGCCTCCTTCAGGGGGTGTAGAAGACAAAGCACCTCCTGAAGCATTCTTGCTTAAACCATCAAAAAAAACAATGTTTATGGGAAATAAAGTGATTATACAGTTTGATGAATATGTTGACAGAAGGAGCCTGCAGGATGCATTCAGGATATCACCTTTAATCAAGGACATTGAGTTTGACTGGTCCGGAAAAACCGTTGAGATAGTTTTTCCTTTTTCTCTGGAGAAAGTTTATCCAAACAGAACATTTGTAATAAACATAGGCTCATCATTAAAAGACCTCAGGGGAAATTCTTTAACAAATCCATACATCTTTGCTTTTTCCACAGGACCGGATTTAGACAAGGGTACTATAAACGGAAAAGTGTATAACCATAAAAATAAAAAAATATCTGTGCTGGCATACAGACTTGATAACTACGATCCACTTGAAAAATACCCCGATTACTTTACAGAAATTTCTCAGGACGGTTCATACAGTTTTCAAAACATGTCTTCAGGCAAATACCGTTTAATTGCACTGGAGGATGATGACAAAAACTTTTTTTATACACAGGGGCGGGAAAATTATGGTGTATTACCATACGATATTACTATACTGGATTCTAATGTTATAAGCAATGTTGATTTTATTATAAAGAATATTTCACCGGAAGAAGAGGAAAAATTTTTTTTCCCGGATTCATTATCAATAGTTTATTCTTCTGTTGAAAACGGGTCATTGAATGTAATACCATATGAAAGCATTTATTTCCTTTTCAAAAAGCATATACCCTCAAGAGAGGAATTTACATCAAATTTCAGATTTAAAGATGAATTGTCTGAAATCAATCTCAGACCTGTATTTATATGGAAGAATGATTCCACGGTTGAAGTCTTTACAAGTGAAAAACTTGGTTACGGGAAAAGGTATTCAATCACATTTAGTTTCAGAATAAAAGAAGATTCCGTATATAATTTCAGGATGAATTTTATGACAGCCGGGCAAAACTTATTCGGAGAAATCAAGGGCAAGATCCAGTCAGATTACTTAGCTCAGAATGTGGTTATTGAAATGAAAAACTCTGAGAAGAAGCCTGAAAGAAAATTAAAATTTATATCTGATCAGAATAACTTCTCATTCAGCGAAATATTTGAAGGCTCATACAATATATTTGCTTTCATTGATGAAAACAATAATATGGAATACGATTACGGAAGCCCTTATCCTTTCCAGGCAAGCGAACCATTCTTCATTTATCCGCAAGATGTTAAAATCAGGGGAGGTTGGTCTGTAGAAAATATATTAATAAAATTCATCAAACCTGCAGATCAATGAAAAACTTCCAGGAAATACTTACAGTTACCGAACTTAACTCATTAGTTAAAGTTGTTATAGAGGAAAATTTCCGTTTTATTATAGTAATAGGTGAGATTTCTAACTTTAAAACTCATAAGCCTTCAGGTAATCTGTATTTTACATTGAAAGACGAAAATTCCCAAATAAATGTTGTGATGTGGAGCAACCGAGCCGAAACATTATTCTTCAGTCCTGAAGATGGTATGCAGGTTATAATCAAAGGCAGGATTACTCTCTATCAAGGAAGGGGGACATATCAGATTGAAGCATGGGAAATAAGACCAGCCGGGATGGGAGAGTTACAGTTAAAATTTGAGAAACTCAAACAAAAACTTTATGAAGAAGGACTCTTTGAAGAATCTCATAAGAAAGAATTACCTGAATTTCCTGAAACCATAGCTCTCATAACATCCGAGACCGGAGCTGTATTACATGACTTCGTCAAAATAACTAAAAGACGATATCCTTTATTGAATATTTATATCTATCCCGTAAAAGTACAAGGCTTGGGTGCTGCAGTAGAAATAATTGAAGGACTGAAATATTTTCAGAAAGAAAATAAGACAGGAAGAATTAAAACAGATATTATAGTTATTGCCCGCGGAGGAGGCTCATCTGAAGACTTACAGGCATTCAATGACGAACAGCTGGCAAGAGAAATTTATGCCTGCAATATCCCGGTTGTAAGTGCCGTGGGTCATGAAGTAGATTTCACAATCTGTGATTTTGTAGCCGATAAAAGGGCACCAACGCCCTCTGCAGCTGCTGAATTAATTACGCCGGATATAAAAGATCTAATTGAAAAAATTGACAAAATTTCATATTTTTGCAGAACTTTTGTCCAAAAAAGACTTTCTGATTACAGGAATATATTGGAAAGTTTTTATTCAAATTATTTTCTGAATAGACCTAAAGATTTAATCTTAAATTTCAGATTGAATCTGGATATGCTTACAAAAGAAATCTGTGATACAGTGAACAGAAAAATAGAAAAGTACAAAGACAAAGTCTGTCATTACAATAAAACTTTATATCATATAAATCCGGATAACACTCTTAAAAAAGGTTTTGCAATTGTTTATAAAAGCAATGATTCGGAATTATTCACAGAGTTCACAAAACTGGTAACAAGAGCATCTCATCTGAGGGAAAATGAAGAAATTGAAATCACCTTTCATGACTCGAAGAAAAGAGCTGTAACCAGATAGGTAATGAAAAAAAAAGTAAAAGAAAAATCATTTGAGGAATCGTTCAGAAGACTTGAGAAAATTCTTGAGATACTTGAATCTGAAAACTGTACACTTGAGGAAACAATAAAGCTTTACGAAGAGGCTATTATGCTTGCAAAAACATGTTCAGAGAAAATTAACAATGCTGAACTAAGAATAAAACAGATTAACAAAGCCATTAAGGCTGAAGAATAATAAAAAACCAGACTAAAATCCAGTGGAAAATCAATATAAATTTCTAAACAATATAAACTCGCCTCAGGATCTCAAAAAGTTAACTCTGCCTGAGCTGAAAGTTCTTGTTGATGAATTAAGAGATTATTTAATAGATACTATATCGAAAATCGGCGGTCATCTGGGAGCTTCGCTTGGTGTAGCTGAACTTACAGTTGCATTGCATTATGTATTTAATACTCCGGACGATAAACTTATATGGGATGTTGGTCATCAGGGCTATATTCACAAAATCATTACAGGCAGACGAGAGCTGCTAAGAACAATCCGCCAGTACGGAGGCATAAGCGGATTCCTCAAACGCTCAGAAAGTGAATATGATGTTTTCGGAGCAGGACATGCAAGCACTTCACTTTCTGCAGCACTCGGAATTGCAACTGCAAGAGATTTTCTCAAAAGAAAGCATAAAGT